>JACPIQ010000013.1 GCA_016188005.1 Candidatus Rokuibacteriota bacterium
ACCATGCTTCCCACGGCGAAGGTCGCCACCACGATGGTCGGCGTGATGACGTTCGGCAACACGTGCCGGAACATGATCCGCGCCTCTCCGGCTCCGGCCGCCCGGATCGCCTCCACGAAGTCGCGACTGCGCAGGACCAGGGTCTCGCCACGGACGAGCCGGGCGTAGAGTGTCCAGCCGGTGACGCTCAGGGTGATGACCATGTTGGTCACGCCCGGCCCGCGGCCGGAAACAAACCTGCTGATTTGCCATGGCGTGTTGGCCGCGCGCGCCCGGTGGCGCGAGCGAGTGGTCGCGTACGGCCGCGTGGTCCCCGAGCCCACGGCCTCGACGGTGCCGCTGGCCGCTGCGAACATCTATCTCACCGAGGTGGATGTGATGCTCGGATCCGCTGCTCGATCAGCTCACCCCCCTCGGCGAGGATACAGATCTGGCTTTCCTTCTTGTGGACGTCGATGCCAATATGGCCCATGGCTGGCCTCTCCTCCCTGCGCCGTTGAGCGCGTGTTCTCTCTGTGGGGCAGTCTATGCCACCACGTCGAGCGAGAGGCCAGCCGCTTCATCCTATCTACGCTCCGAACGGGCTGGGGGTCACGTCCGGCGCGCCCAGGGCGGCCACAGCGGCAGCAAGGCCTTGAGCCGCAGGGACCAGGGGTACCCGGCCGCCTCCCAGATCGCCCGGAGGGCGGCGATCACGGCCAGGCTGTACATCGTCGCCCGGCGCCGCGGCGAGCCCGCCGCTCCCGGGGCGGGGCTGGGAGCAGCCGAATGGCGTGCTTCCGGTGACAGCGCGCGACCTGGCAGAACTCGCCCAGGATCCGCCGCTTCTCCGGTCGCGTGGCCTGCCGGTAGCGTTGATAGATGGCTTGCACGTACTCTTGCTTGGCTCGCGCACTCACCATGGCTGTCTCCATAGGTTGAAGAAAGTAGCATCGCAAATGGCGCGACGATTCTCGCTCGGTGACATTTTGGACGGCGCGATACGTGCCTTGACACGCAGCGGAAGACCATGCGACGCTCGCCTGATCCGACTGTGCGGGGGAGGACGGCCATGAGGAAACGAGGCGCCAGGGACAAGAGACAGGCCATCACGCGGCGGACGTTCGTCGAGCTGGGCCTGGCGGCCGGCGCCGCGGCGCTGGTGCCCGGGGGCGGTGCCGCGTCGGCGCAAGCGCCCAGGCGGGGCGGGGTCCTCCGGGTCGCCGTGCCGAGCGCCGCCCGGCGGCTCGATCCCGCCATCCACGGCTCGAACGACGAGTTCATCATCAGCCAGGCGATCTTCAACAACCTCGTCCGGGTCGACGCGAAGCTCAACCCGCAGCCCGAGCTGGCGAGCGGCTGGAGCGTCTCGGACGACGGCAAGACGTGGACCTTCAGGCTGCGAAGGGGCGTGAAGTTCCACCACGGCCGAGAGCTCACGTCGAAGGACGTCGAGTTCACCCTGAAGCGGATCCTCGATCCGGCCACTGCCTCCATCGGGCGGAGCCTCTTCGGGGTCGTCCAGGGCATCGAGACCCCGGATCCCTACACGATCCGGTTCGCATTGAGCGCCCCCTACGGTGACCTGCCGATGATGTTCGGGTCGGTGTACGCGCGGATCCTCCCGTTCGACGCGGCGGGAGAGGTCTCGAAGACGCCGATCGGCACCGGTCCCTTCAAGATGAAGGAGTTCGTCCCGGCCGATCACGTCACGTTGGTCCGTCACACCGAGTACTGGGAGCGCGACGCGGCCGGCAACCAACTCCCCTACGTGGACGAGCTCCGCCAGGTCACGATCCCCGAGCAGGCCGCGCAGATCGCGGCGCTCACGGGCGGCTCCGTCCACATCCTGTTCGAGGCGGCCAGCCAGAGCATCTCGACCCTCAAGGCGGATCCAGGCGTCAAGGTGCTGGAGACGCCGAGCCCCTCCTACCACGAGATCACCATCTGGGTGGATCGGCCTCCGTTCTCGGACCCCCGCGTGATGGCGGCGCTCAAGCACAGCCTCGACCGGGACGCGCTCGTCAAGGCGGCCCTCGGAGGGTTGGGGACGCCCTCCAACGACAACCCGGTCTCCCCCATCAGCCCGTTCTGGGTCGACACCGGCATGAAGACGCGTGACGTCGCGAAGGCGAAGGCCCTCATGGTCGACGCGGGGCACCGCGACGGGCTCGACGTCGAGCTGATCACGTCGCCCGACCGGCCCGGCCTCGTGGAGTTCGCCGTTGGCGTGAAGGAGATGGCGGCCGGGGCCGGCTTCCGCATCAACGTCAAGGCCGTGCCGTGGGACGTCTACACCGCGCAGTACAACCGCAAGCACCCGTTCACCATGCAGAACTGGAACGGCCGGCCCACCATCGACGAGTCGCTCTATCCTTACTACCACTCCAGGGGGAGCTACAAGGAGCTGTACCACTTCTCGAACCCGGAGATGGATCGGCTCCTCGACGACGGCCGCAGGGAGGCCGACCCCAGGAAGCGCAAGAACATCTATGGCCGGGTCCAGCGCATCCTCGTGGACTCGGGGCCGACGGTCATCCCGTACCACCGGCCGTACGTCATGGCCATCCACAGGCGGGTGCAAGGCTACGAGATCCATCCGATCCGGTGGGTGGACGTGCGCCGGACCTGGCTCGGCTAGTCCCGATAAGGTCCCGCCGTCGGCGGACGCAAGGGAATGCCGCTCGGCATCTTCGTCGTCCGCCGACTGCTCTTCTCGGTGCTGGTGCTCTTCCTGGTGTCGATCATCGTCTTCCTGGTGGTCCAGGTCCTGCCGGGGGACGTCGCCGCGATGATCCTCGGCACGGAGGCGACCTTCCAGGACGTCGCCACGCTCCGCGAGAAGCTCGGCCTCAACCGCCCCGCCCACGTCCGCTACGTCGAGTGGCTCGGCGGCGCGCTCAAGGGCGATTGGGGAACGTCGCTCCGGCTGAACCAGCCGGTGGCGCCGCTCCTCCTGTCGCGCCTGCGCAACTCGGCGGTGCTCGCCGGGCTGACGCTGCTCATCGCGGTGCCGCTCGCCGTCGGGCTCGGCGTCTTCGCCGGTCTGCGCCAGGGGCGGCTCGCCGACCGGGTCATCGCCGTGCTCACCCTGATCGGGACCTCGATGCCGGAATTCGTCTGGGGGAGCCTGCTCATCACCGTCTTCGCGTTCTGGCTCCGGTGGCTGCCGCCCGTGGCGCTGATCGAGCCGGGCGAGTCGCTGCTGCAGAACCTCCACTTCCTCGTCCTCCCCATCGCCACCCTGACGCTCGTCATGATGGCCTACACGAGCCGCATGACCCGGACGAGCATGATCGACGTCCTCGAGAAGCCCTACATCCGGACCGCGCGCCTCAAGGGGATCGGCGAGCGGAGCGTCATCCTCCGCCACGCCCTCCGCAACGCCCTCGTCCCCACGATCACGATCGTCGCGATGAACATCGGCTGGCTCATGGGGAGCCTCGTGGTGGTGGAGACCGTCTTCTCCTACCCGGGGCTCGGACGGATGATGCTCTTCGCCGTGAGCAACCGCGACGTCCCGATGCTCCAGATGACCGTGCTCGTCACGGCCGCCGTCTATGCCGCTGCCAACGTCGTCGCCGACGTGCTCTACGCCTATTGCGACCCGCGGGTGCGCTACTGATGACCAGGCTCTGGCGTGCGCCCGACGCCGCCATCGGCGGGGCGCTCCTCCTGATCCACCTCGGCCTCGTGGTCTTCGGCCCGTTCGTCATCCCGTACCCCCACACCGAGTTCCACATGCCCGACGCGCTGGCGCCCCCCTCGGCCAGCTACTGGTTCGGCACCGACCAGTTCGGCCGCGACGTCTTCAGCCGCGTGGTCTACGGCGCGAGCGGCACGCTCGGGCTGTCGGCCGTCGCCACGCTCCTCGGCGTCACGCTCGGCGTCGCGATCGGCATGACGGTGGGGTACCGTGGCGGCACGCTCGACGAGATCGTCATGCGGGTCATGGACGCGCTGCTGTCGTTTCCCTCCCTCCTGCTCGCCATGCTCATCCTCGCCACGCGGGGCCCCGCGCGGATCAACGTCGTCTTCGCCATCATGGTCGTCTTCGTGCCGAGGACGACGCGCGTGCTCCGGAGCGTCACGCTCGGGCTGAGAGGCCTCGAGTTCGTCGAGGCGGCCAAGGTCCGCGGCGAGTCGGCCTTCTACGTCATCACCCGCGAGCTCCTGCCGAGCGCGCGGGGACCGATCGTCGTCGAGCTCGCCATCCGGCTGAGCTTCGCCATCCTCCTCAGCACCTCGCTCGGCTTCATCGGCATCGGCGTGCAGCCGCCCGAGCCCGACTGGGGCCTCATGGTGAGCGAAGGGCGCAACTTCCTGCACACGGCCCCCTGGCTCATCACCTTCCCGGCGCTGGCGATCTCGACCGCCGTCATCGGCGCCAACCTCTTCGGCGACGGCGTCGCGACGCTGGTGGCGTACCGCGGCCGGCGGAGCGATCTCTGATGGCGAGCCAGGCCATCCTCGAGGTGTCGGGCCTCTCGGTCGACTACGCGACCCGGAAGGGCCGCGTGCGCGCCGTGCGGGACGTCTCCTTGCGCATCGGCCAGCGCGAGACCTTCGGCGTGGTCGGCGAGTCGGGCTCCGGCAAGAGCACGCTCGCGTTCGCCCTGATGGGCTACCTGGCGGCGAACGCGCGCGTGACGTCCGGACGCATCGAGTACCGCGGGGACGACCTGCTGGCCATGTCGCGCCGCAGCCTCGACCGCCTGCGCGGGGCGAAGATCGCGATGGTCTACCAGGACCCCATGAGCTCCTTGAACCCGTCCATTCGGGTCGGCGGGCAGATCGCCGAGGTCCTGCTCGCGCACGAGGGCGTCTCGGCGCGCGAGGCCCAGGACGGCGTGCGGCGGCTGCTCGAGGCGGTCAACATGCCGGAGCCGTCGGCCATCGCGCGCCGCTACCCGCACCAGATCAGCGGCGGCCAGCAGCAGCGCGTGTTGATCGCGATGGCGCTCGCCTGCAACCCCGACCTGCTCGTCATGGACGAGCCGACGACGGGGCTCGACGTCACCACCGAGGCGCAGATCCTCGACCTCATCGAGGCGCTCAAGACCCGCTTCTCGTCGGCGATCCTCTACATCAGCCACAACCTCGGCGTGATTGCCCGGGTGAGCGACCGCGTCGGGGTCATGTACGCCGGCGAGATGGTGGAGCAGGGGCCGGTGCGGCAGGTGTTCCGCCGCCAGCTCCACCCCTATACCGCCGCGTTGATGCAGTGCCTGCCGGGCCTCGACTTCGGGCGCAGGTCACGGGCGCTCAGCGTCATCGGCGGGCGGATCCCCGACCTCACCGACCTGCCCGACGCCTGCGCCTTCGCGCCGCGCTGCGCCCATGCGGCCGAGCACTGTCGAGCGGAGCGGCCTGCGCTGATCGCGGTGACGCCCGAGCACGCGAGCCGCTGCTTCTTCTGGGAGGAGCAGGAGCGGACGCGAGCGACGAGCCGGCAGGCGCCCGCGCCCGCGGCGGCCGCCACCCCACGGGCGGCGTCATCGGGGCCGCTCCTCGAGGTCGAGCACCTCACCAAGGCGTACCGGGACGCGCACACGATCCTCGGGCTCTTCGGACGGGCGACGGTCGTCCGTGCGCTCGAGGACGTGAGCCTCGCCCTCAACCCGAACGAGACCCTAGCGGTCGTCGGGGAGAGCGGCTGCGGCAAGACGACGCTCGCCCGCTGCATCGTGGGGCTGGTGGAGCCGACGAGCGGCCGCGTCGAGTTCGCGGGACGCGAGGTGGCGAGGACGGTCGCGGCCCGGAGCCCGGAGCTCCGCCGCCGCCTCCAGATGGTGTTCCAGAATCCCGACTCGACGCTCAACCCGCGCCGCACGATCGCCGAGACCCTCATGCGTCCGCTCGCACTCTTCCGCGGCATGCCGCGCCGGGCGGCCCGCGCGGCGGCCGGCGAGCTGCTCCGCGCCGTGCGACTGGACGAGCACTACCTCGACCGGCTGCCAGACGAGCTGAGCGGAGGGGAGAAGCAGCGCGTCGGCATCGCCCGCGCGTTCGCCACGGACCCGGACCTGATCGTGTGCGACGAGCCGGTCTCGGCGCTCGACGTGTCGGTCCAGGCTGCCATCCTGAACCTCCTCGGCGAGCTGCAGGCGAGGCGGGCGACAGCGTACCTCTTCATCACGCACGACCTCAGCGTCGTCCGGTATCTGGCCGACCGGGTGGCGGTGGTCTACCTCGGCCGGATCTGCGAGACCGGCGCCGCCGAGCAGGTGTTCCTGCCGCCGCACCACCCGTACACGGAGGCGCTCCTCTCGGCGGTGCCGGTCCCGGACCCCGAGGCCACGCTGCAGCCGATCCGGCTCGCGGGCGCCGTGCCGAGCGCCGCGAACCCCCCGCGCGGCTGCGTCTTCCACACGCGCTGCCCGCGCAAGATCGGGCCCATCTGCGAAGATGAGGTGCCGCCCGTCCAGACGGGCGGCTCGGGCCACACCATCGTCTGTCACATCCCGCTCGCCACGCTGGTCGGCTTGCAATCGGAGAGTGCTACCCATGGGTGACACGAGGAGGCTCGCGGAGTTCGTCGCCGGCTTCGAGCTGGAGGCGTGCCCGCGCGAGGTGGTCCATCAGGCGAAGCGCTGCATCGTCGAGACGGTCGGATGCGCCCTCGGCGGGTCCCGGACGCCGCTCACGCTCGCGGCCGCCCGGTCCCTCGACCGGCTCGGCGGCTCGGGGCCCGCCAGCGTGATGGGCCTGGGCCGCCGGACCTCGCCGGACCGCGCTGCGTTCGTCAACGGCGTGTCGGCCAACGCCCTCGATTACGACGGCGGGGTCGTGCTACAGGGGCACTACGGAGGCACGGTGGTGTTCTCCGCCCTGGCGATGGCCGAGCTGACGGAGGCGACCGGCCGCCAGCTGCTCGAGGCGGTCGTCGCCGCGTACGAGGTCACGACGCGCATCGGCGAGGCGACGCGCCCCTCGCCGGAGCACCGGCGCCTCGTCAGCGGGTACGGTCCCCACCAGGGGTTCGCCGCCGTGGTGACGGCCGGCCGGCTCCTCGGGCTCGACGTGGACCGCCTCGTCCACGCCTTCGGCATCTACGGCACCTTCGCCCCGCTCCCCAGCGCCGCGCAGTGGAACTGGCGCAACCGGCCGCTCTCCTGGACGAAGGACATGGTGGCCTGGCCGTCGGTCTCGGGCATCAACGCGGCCCTGCTCGCCGACTCCGGCTTCCTCGGTCCCCGCACGATCCTCGAGGGCGACCGGAGCTTCTGGCGGATGGCCGCCTCCGACCGGTTCGTCCCGGAGGCGCTGCAGGACGGGCTCGGTCAGCGGTTCAACATGCTGAACCTCTACTTCAAGGCCTATCCCACCTGTCGCTGGAACCAGGCGGCGCTCGACGGCATCCGCCAGGTCCTCCGGCGCCGGGGATGGACGGGGAAGGACGTGGCCTCGGTGGAGGTCGGCGTGGCGAGGGCGCTGGTCGACCAGCAGTTCGAGGACTACGAGCCGCGCACCCTCGTCGACGCCCAGTTCAGCATTCCGTACGCGGTCGCCTTGATCCTGCACGGCGAGGCGCCGGGGCCGCACTGGTACGATCCGCCGCTCTTCGACTCGCCGGCCATCCGCGCGACGATGCGCAAGGTCAGCCTGCGGCTCGACGCCGAGATGGAGCGGCTCTTCGTCGAGAAGCGGATGGCGGCGGCGACGGTGACGCTCACCGGGACCGACGGGTCGATCGAGACCGCGCGTGTCGACCACGCGCATGGCAGCGCCGAGTGGCCGATGGACGACGGCGAGCTGGACGAGAAGTTCCGCGGGCTCGCGTCGGGGATCCTCGAGGAGCGGACGGCCAGCCGGCTGCTCGAGCGGATGTGGGATCTCGAGGGCGTCGAGCGCGCGGCGGAGATCGGGGAGCTGGCGCTCGGCGCGAAGGGGGAGGCGGCGTGACGGAATCGGTGGCAGTGCTCAAGCAGCGGCTCTGGCAGGAGATCGACCGGCGGCGCGACGAGCTGGCGCGGCTCTGCGCCGAGGGGCTTCGCATCCCCGCCGAGAACCCGCCGGGCGACACGCGCGCCATCGCCGCGCACTACGCGGCGCTGCTCGAGCGCCGCGGCCTCGCCGTGGAGCGGTTCGAGTCCCGGCCGGGGCGTGTGAGCCTGGTGAGCGTCCAGCCGGGCCGCACGGAGCGGCCTCGCTTCGTCTTCAACGGCCACCTCGATCACTTTCCCGCCGACGATCACGCCCTCTGGTCGTTCCCGCCCTACGGCGGCGAGATCCGCGACGGGAAGATCCTCGGGCGCGGCGTCTCCGACATGCGGGGCGGCCTCACCGCCTCGCTCTTCTCCTTCCTCCTGATCCAGGAGCAGCGCATCCCGCTCAAGGGACCGCTGACGCTCATGCTGGTGGCCGACGAGGAGACCGGCGGCGCCTGGGGGACCGGCTACATCCTCGAGCAGCGTCCCGAGCTGGCCGGCGACGCCTGCCTCATCGGCGAGCCGGAGTCGCCCGACGGGGTCCGGTTGGGGGAGAAGGGGAAGGCGCAGTTCCGCCTCGCCTGCGAGGGGCCCTCCCGCCACGGCGGCCTCGGCACCGGCGACGACCCGGTCATCCGCGTGGCCGCCGCCATCCAGGAGGCGCGGAGGATCGTCGAGCTCGAGGACCACCCGCCGGCGGACCTCCTGCCCGTCCTCGAAGGGATGCAGAGCTACTGGCGGACCGAGCACGACCGCGGCCGGCAGTGGCTCTACCGCCGGCCCTCGATGACCGCCGGCCTGATCCGCGGCGGCATCAAGGTCAACGTCGTCCCGCGCCGCTGCGAGGCGGAGATCGACTGCCGGCTCCCCTTCGGCATCACGCCCGAGGACGTCCGCGCCTTCATGGAGAAACGTCTCGCGGCCGCCGGGCTCACCGACGTCACGTTCGAGTTCCTGCGGCCGGTCTTCACCGCCTCCTACACCTCGCCCGACCACCCGCTCGTCGGCCTGGCGCGCGCGAACGCCGCCGCCGCCACCGGCAAGGAGCCACGGCTCACCGTCACCTTCGCCGCCACCGACGCGCGCTACTTCCGCCCGCGTGGCGTGCCGACCCTCATCTTCGGCCCCCGGCCGAACAACATGGCGGCCCTGGACGAGTTCATCACCGTCGACGACCTCGTGGCCGTCACCAGGGTCCACCTCGCCACCGCCCTCGACGTCCTCGCCGAGCCCGCGCGCCCATGAGCGCGACCGCCGCCGCCGCCATCCGCGCCTGGCTCGATGCGCACCGGGCCGAGGTCCTCGCCTTCGTCGAGACCCTCGTCGGCATCGACAGCTACGCGACCCAGCCGGCCGGCGTCGACGCCGTCGGCGACGCCGTCGGCCGGGCGCTCGAGTCGGCCGGCTACACCACGGAGCGGGTCCGT
Source organism: Candidatus Rokuibacteriota bacterium (assembly GCA_016188005.1). Classification (NCBI taxonomy): domain Bacteria; phylum Candidatus Rokuibacteriota; species Candidatus Rokuibacteriota bacterium. The sequence continues at coordinate 9,338 of JACPIQ010000013.1, forward strand.
CCCCGCCGGGTGCCGGCGGAGCGGCGCTGGCTCGAGGCGCTCATGCTCCCCGGCCACGACTTCGACCGCCTCGCCGACCACCGCATCGCGCGCAAGGCCGGCCGCGGCCGCGGGCGGGCCCTCGTCCTCGGCGACCTCGACACCGCCTTCCCGCCGGGCGGACCTTCGCGGGTCCCCTTCCGGATCGACGGCGATCGCGCCGTCGGCGCCGGGATCGCCGACATGAAGGGCGGGCTCGCGGTCGCCACCTTTGCGCTCCGCGCGCTCGAGGCGACCGGGCTCGACACGCTCGGCGAGATCGCTTGTGTCTTCAGCGCCGACGAGCAGGCCGGCAGCCTGACCGCCCGGCCGGTCATCGAGGCCGCCGCGCGGCAGGCCGACTGGGTCTTCTGCATGGAGTGCGCGCGGGAGGGGGGGAATCTCATGGCCTCGCGCGCGCAGATCGGCGTCGCCCGCCTCGAGGTCCACGGGCGGGACGCCCATGCCGGCAGCGGCTTCGCCGGAGGCGTCAATGCCGTCGAGGCGATGGCGCGGAAGATCATCGCGGTGCACGCGCTCACCGATCCCGCGCGAGAGATCTACCTCAACGTCGGCATCGTCCAGGGCGGGTGGCGCCGGAGCGTCGTGCCCGGCCACGCCGCGGCCGTGCTCGACATCCGCACGCCCGGGCCGGCGGCGTGGGAGGAGGTCGAGCGCGCCATCCGGGCCATCGCCGAGCACGAGGACGTGCCGGGCGCTCGCTCGACGCTCCTCATCGCCTCCCACCGGCCCGGCGTCCCCTGGACCGAGAAGACCGACCGGCTCCTCGCCATCGCGCAGGAGGCGGGGCGCGAGCTGCGCCTCGCCCCCTTCGGCGCCCTCCGCTCGCCCGCGGCCGGCAGCTCCGCCTTCGTCGGCCCGCTCGGCGTCCCCTGCATGGACGGCATGGGCCCCGCCGGCGGCGACCTCATGACCGACCACGAGTACGTGAGGGTGCCGTCGCTCGTGGAGCGGGCCGCCCTCCTGGCGACCATCCTCCACGACCTCGGCGCCGGCGCCTGGGAGCGCGCGCGATGACGGACGCGGTCAAGCTGCTCCGGCGGTGGATGGACGATCACGTGGGGGACCTCGTGGCGCTGCTCGGGCGCATCGTCGACATGGACACGGCGACCGAGAACCGGGAGGGCGTCGAGCGCCTCGCCGCCCTGACGGCCGACTCGCTCGCGGCGCTCGGCTTCGCGGTCGAGCGGGTGGCGCCCGTGCCCCCACCCGAGCCCTGGGTGAACGACGCCTTCCTCTGGGGTCGTGGCGCCGCCGCCATCGCGCCGGGCGTCCTCGGCCGGGTGGGGGGCGGGACCGGGCGCGGCCGCCTCCTCCTCATGGCCCATCTCGACGCCGCCTTCCCGCCGGGGGAGCCGGCGCGGAGGCCGTTCCGGATTGAGGGTGCCCGGGCGTACGGCCCGGCGGTGGCCGACATGAAGGGGGGCGTCGTCGCCATCCTCTTCGCGTGCCGCGCGCTCCTCGAGACCGGCGTCGCCCGCCCGGAGGAGATCACCGTCCTCTTCGACACCGACGAGCAGGCCGGCACCGTCTGCTCCCGCCCGCTCATCGAGCGGGAGGCGCGCCGCGCGGACTTCGGCCTCGTCACCGAGTCAGGACGCGCCGGCGGCCAGGTCGTCGGCCAGCGGGCCGGCCTCGCCATGGGCGAGCTGATCGTCGAGGGAATAGAGGCACACCTCGGGACCGGCTTCCGCGAGGGGCGGAGCGCCATCGAGACCCTCTGCCGCAAGGTGACGGCGTTGCATGCGCTCCAGGACCCGGAGCGCGGCGTCCTGCTCAACGTCGGCGAGATCGCGGGCGGCATGCGGCGCAACCTGTACGCCGCGCGCGCCGTGGCGCGGATGGACATCCGTACCGTCGACGCGGCGGCCTGGGACCGCGTGCGGCGCGAGGTCGAGGGGATCGCCGCACGCGAGGAGCTGCCGGGGACCCGGACGACGCTTCACCTCTGGCAGCACCGTCCGCCGATGCCCTGGACCCCGAAGACGGACGCCTTGGCCGCGCTGGTGGCGGCCTGTGCAGACGCCATGGCGACGCGGATCGACACGATCGCTACGATGGGCGGGTCCGACGCGAACCTGATCGCCGCGCAGGGCACCCCTGCGCTCTGCGGCCTCGGGCCGGTCGGCGGCGCCATCATGACGCCCGGCGAGTACATCGAGCTGCCGACCCTCGGCGAGCGGACCGCGCTCGTGGCCAGTCTCGCGCACCTCCTCGCGACCCGGGGGCTCTGACGCGACCGGCTTCCACTGAACGATCCTTCACCCAGGACAGCTCGCCGGCGCAGCTTGCGGCCGGCGAGTACGGGGCGCGGGCGGGGGTACCCAGGATCCTCGGCCTCCTCGACCGGTGAGGAAATGGCAGATAACAAGTGCGCGCATTGCCTTCGGCGCTGCGGCTGATCACCACTCGGCCAGCTAGCTCGCCATGGTCCCCGCATGCGGTCACTTATCTTCGGACGCCGCCTAAGGGGTCCGCGCGACCTTCTTCGTCCCGGCCGTCATCGCGAAGGTCTACCCCGAGGAGCCGCCCCACCCGACGGCGCCACCCCGACCTCGGTGGCGCCCGACGCCCCTTTGTGTTGGCTTCTTCCAAGTAACCTCCTCCTCACGCCGGTGAACTGGGCGCCGGGACGTCCGGGTCCTTGACGAGGGTGTAGCCGAGTTCATGGGCACGGCGCGTGAGAGTCGAGACGACGCGGCTCTGGTACCGGCGCTCGTAGTAGTCCTGGCCGCGGTCAACGTATTCGGTGCCGAACCGGAGCATGCCGTAGATGAGGCGCGCGAGCTTGTGGGCAGTGGCGGTGATGGCCTTGGGGGCGCCGAGCCGGGCTTTCAGTCGGCGGTGGAAGGCGCCGAGGGCGGACTTGCTGTGGTAGAGGGCACTGGCGGCGAGACGGAGGGCGGCCGCCACCCGGCCTATCTGCGCTCCGCATTCCGTTGGCGATCTACTATTTCTTGCGGGGGCACCTCCATGCTCACCGCAGACCTCTTCGGACGGCGGTCGGTCGGGATGCTCTTCGGTTGGATCTTCTTCGCGCACCAGATCGGGGCCGGTCTCGCCTCATACGTCGGGGGCCTGGTGTACGACCGGACGGGCACCTACGACTAGGCCTTCATCTCGGCCGGCATCCTGGGCGTCCTGGCCGCGGGAATGGTCCTGGCCATCCGGGAGCCCTCCCGGACCGCGCCGCGGCCGTCGGCCGTGCCGGCGGTCTCGGCGACCGGGGATCGAGCAGATGCTATTCCCTTCCGGCGTGGGGACTGGAGCCACTACAGCTCTCGGGCGTGAGCGAGAAGCCAGGGGAGATTGCAGGAGACCTGGCCGGCGCGGGCAACATTCCCGGTCGTCTGTGTGACGAGGATTCTCTTGTCCGCCTTGATGAGGTCCGCCGTCTTATTCAGCCGTGCAAGATCCTCCGGGCCCGGTGCGGCGGTCAGTTTCACCTCTACGGCGCACACGCTCTTGCCGAAGTCCAACACGAGGTCGATCTCGCGCTGATCGCTCGTGCGCAGGAAGCATGCCTCGCACTGGCGACCCACCTGCTGCAACGCCCCCAGTACCTGCTCGACCACGAACCCCTCCCAGCTAAAGCCGACCCATGGCTTTCCGAGGAGATCGCCCTCATCGAGGACGTTCAGCACGGCGTGCAGGAGCCCCGTGTCCCGCCAGTAGATCTTCGGACTCTTGACCAGACGCTTTCCGAGGTTGGCGTGATAGGGTGGGAGCCGACGGATCAGGAATGCCCCCACCAGGAAGTCCAGGTACGAGTTCACACTGTGGTAGGACAGACCGAGGCTCTGTCCCACGTGGGAGGCGTTCCACGGATGGCCGTGGACGGCCGCGAGCATTCTCAGGAGACGCAGCGTGACCCGTGGTTTGGCCGGCAATCCCCATGCCGGGAGATCCCGTTGAGTCAGCAGGTCCAGATAATCGCGCTGCCATTGCGGGAAGCTCCCGGGTCGGAGCGCCCCGCCCTCCGGGTACCCTCCCCGGCACCATACTCGGGTCAATGGAACTCGGAGCAGCTCGTTGGCGAGAAGCGGGGTCAGCTCGACCAGGGACAGCCGACCGGCGAGCGACTCGGAGACCTGAACCATCAGGGATGGGGACACGGATCCCAAGATGAGAAAGCGGCCCTTGCGGGCGCGATCCGCGTCGATCGCCCCCCGGAGCCGGGGGAATATCTCCGGCCACGCCTGCGCCTCGTCCAGGATGACCAGGGATCTGCCCTTGACCGCAGAGTCCCACTGCACGTCCCGCGGAGGGATCGGGCCAGCGTCGTCTTGCCGGCCTGGCGCGGGCCGACCAGCGCCACGGCGGGATACTGGCGGAGGCGCTGCCGGACAAGCCCTGCCACCTGTCGTCGCACCATGGTGTTGCATTATAGAAAGTTACTTCTACTTTGCAAGACTATTCCTATGGGCACTGTGATGTGCAGCCACCGGACCCCCTGGAACTCTGGCAGTCTCCTCCCTTCGAGCTGTGCCGTCGGCTCCTGGAGGGTGGCGTCTGAGTCTGGGAGATCATGGCACGGGGACGGGGACCCCGGACGGGGCGACCGCCGCCGGAGGGCGCTAGAGTTGGCTACGCTCCGCCGGGCCCTGGGTTGGAGCCGGGTCCGCGCCGCCCAGACGTCAGCTGACGGCTCCAGCCGCGGCCCAGCCCGAGCACATCGCGACCACCGGCTGACGCACGACCCGCGGCCAAGCGCCGGGCCGCTCAGAGGTCTGCCAGGTCGGCTACACCGAGCGACGAGCCCGGCACCCGGAACTGAGAGCGAGGCGACTCGAAGTTCTCTCGAAGTGCCGTGACTCGCTGACGCCCCTTCCGTGTCGGTCCCGCTCCCTGCCCCTCCACCGTCGCCTCCAGGGAGACCCGCGCCGATAGCGGCGATTCCGAGGACCTCGACGACATTGTGCCGGGCGTCGACCTGGCAGGCAAGCCGGAGCCGCGGACGCCCCTCGAGGCCCTCGCCTCGGGCGCGCCGCCGAGAGGATCAGCGCGCCGCTACACGCGGTCCCGCAGCCTCGGGTCGAGGGCGTCGCGCATGTAGTCGCCCAGCGCGTTGACCGCCAGCACGGTGGCGAATATCGCGAGGCCCGGGAACGCCGTGAGCCACCACGCCGACTGGAGGTAAGTCCGGCCGCTGTTGAGCATACTGCCCCAGGTCACGACGCGCAGCGGCACCCCGATGCCCAGGAAGCTCAGCGTGGCCTCCAGCACTACCATGCTTCCCACGGCGAAGGTCGCCACCACGATGGTCGGCGTGATGACGTTCGGCAACACGTGCCGGAACATGATCCGCGCCTCTCCGGCCCCGACCGCCCGGATCGCCTCCACGAACTCGCGACTCCGCAGGACCAGCGTCTCGCCACGGACGAGCCGGGCGTAGAGTGTCCAGCCGGTGACGCTCAGGGTGATGACCATGTTGGTTACGCCCGGCCCGAGCACGGTCACCACCGCCATGGCGAGCAGGATGGTCGGGATGGCGAGCTGGATATCCGTGAAGCGCATCAGCATGCGGTCGACCCAGCCGCCGAAGAACCCCGCGGACAGGCCGACCACGACCCCGATCGGGCACGAGACCGCGACGGCCAGGAGCCCCACGGTGAGCGACACGCGCGCGCCGTGCAAGAGCCGGCTGAGCACGTCGCGGCCCAGCTCGTCGGTGCCGAGAGGACGGCTCCAGCTGCCGCCAGCGAACGCGGGCGGCGTCAGCCGTCGGGTGATCTCCTGCTCGTTGGGGCC
>JACPIQ010000014.1 GCA_016188005.1 Candidatus Rokuibacteriota bacterium
GGTAGGCGAGCCCGGGGCTCGCCATGTCCACGCCCTCCAGCGAGTCCACGAAGCCGAAGATCTGCGGCCGCCTGGCGCCGAAGTGCTCGCCCATCTCCTTCACGAACGTGAGCACGCCGGGGCCCACCATGACGTGGTACAGCACCTCGGTGTCGGCCGGCACCCGCGGAAAGTACTTCGTGAACGAGGTCTCGGTGGGTGGGATCGGCACCAGCGCGCGGATGGTGCCGCCCTGCGCCGTCGCCACCTTGCTGAAGAAGTCGCGGTGGTCGTGGCCGAAGGCGTAATCGGGGAAGATCAGCGTCACCTTCTTCCCGAGGTTCTTGAGGATCCACGGCGCGACAGCGGTGACCTGGGCCCGGACATCGGTGATGCCCGGCTGGAAGACGTAGCGGTTGAGCTTGCCCGAGGCCACGTGATACCCCTCGCTCACCACGAGGTAGGGGATCCTGAGCTCCCCCGCCCGCGGTGCCGAGGCGATGACGACGTGGGAGAAGAGGGTGCCGAAGATCATGTCCACCTTGTGATGGGTGGCGAGCTTCTCGACCACCTCCGCCCCGCGCTTCGGGTCCGTCCCGTCATCCTCGGCGACGATCTCGATCTGGCGGCCGCCGATGCCGCCCTTCTCGTTGATGAGCTTCACCGCGGCGGTGGTCGCGCGCTCGTACCACCGGCCGTACACGGCGCCGATCCCGGTCCGGTGCACCTGGAAGCCGAGCCGCAGGGGGCCCTGCCCCGCCTGGGCCGCCGCGCGGCGCACGAGGGGCCCCGCCAGCGTCGCGCCCGCCGCCGCGGCTCCCGCGCCCTTCAGGACACTCCGCCTCGAGACGCTCCCCGCTCCGCCGATGGCTTCAATCATGGTCCGTCCCTCCGCTCCTCAAGGGTGTGCGCTGGCTCCCACGCCGGCCGGCCAGTCCGCATCATGCATGCACCCGCGGCCCCCATCCGGAAAGTCGGCAAGTCCTGTCGCGCCAGCCTCACTCACCCGGCCCATTCGTGACACGGCGGCGCCCCGGGGCGGGCCGCCGCGGCCTGACGCGGTCGGGAGCCGCGGGGTGCCCGCCCCCGAAGGCGTTGCGGCTTGACCCCGGGCGAAGGGCTGGCGCCGGACCCGTGGGGTGGCGGCGCGGTGCGCTCCGCGCCGTCTGGGGGCCCCGCCCGCCGCGTCATCCGGCGACTCGCCCGTCCGCGCATGAATCATCGCACTAATAGCATGGGCGGCCGTCCGGACTCAACCCGGGGGCCTATCCGGCCGTCGGCGCTGACAGGAGCCAGAGGCCGAGCATGGTTCCATGGATTCAGGACGACCCAGAGGTTGCCCAGCGCCGCATGCAGAAAGGTCAAACCTATCCACCAGACTGTCCAGACGAAGAGCGGGAGCGGGTTCTCCAGCGGGTCGCGGCTTCCCACGCGCCCCGCCGCGAGCAGCGCGATGACGACTCCGAGCGACAGGAGGCTCGCCGCGGCGGCGAGCGCACCGCCGCCGGGGAGGCGCCTGACCCCGACACGGATCCCGGTGGCCTCCAGGCGCGCGAAGAGCCGGGCGGGCACCAGCGCCACGAGCACGAAGGAGGCCACGACGACGAGGGCGCCGCCGACCACGTAGAGACGAGTCGGCAGCAGGAGGATCAGGGCCCCGGCGCCCACATGCGCGCCCGCGGCAATGGGCACCGCCGCGACGGCCATCCCAGCCACCGCGGGGTCAGGTCTTGCATTACGACATCGGAGCGGTTCCGGTGCTGCATGGCGAGAAGCGTCAGGCCCCTGGACATCGAGCTCCGCCGGGAGCCCAGCTGTGCCGGAGCCGGGGCGACGTGTTGGATTTCAAGACCTGACCCCAAGGCCCTTGTAGAGGTAGGTGAAGGGGCGCGGGCCCCGATTGTATCCCCGCTCGATCTCGGTGATGCGGAATCCGCCCGAGGCGATCAGGGTGTCCATGGGGCGGTTGAGATGGCATCCGCCTGCCAGTCGCTGCCAGACGGGGTCGAGGCGGTTCTGCCAGGCCAGCACTCCCGGGTCGGGCGACCGCCCGTGCTCGATGAAGATGAAGTGCCCCCCGGGCCTGAGGACCCGCCTCAGCTCCGCCAGCACCCGCGCGGGATCCGGGACCGAGCACAGCGTCCAGGTGCTCACTGCCGTGTCCACGCTCCCATCCGGGAGCGGGATGGCCTCCGCGGAGCCAGTGATGAGGTCCACGGGGAAGCGGACGTGCCGCAGTCTCCGGCGCGCCATCCGCGCGAGCTCCGGCGAGGGGTCGAGGCCGTAGAGCCGCGCGACGGCAGGCCCGTAGAGGGCGAAGTTGAGCCCGGAGCCCACGCCCACCTCGAGCACGGTGCCTTCGGCGCCGGGCACGAGCTTCTCGCGCTCCGCCATGACGTCTCGGCTTCGCATCGCGAGGTCGATGAGCCGGGGCAGCACGTGGCGCGCGTAGAGACCCACGGGCCCATGATACCCGCGCCCGGCCCTCGTGCTAGCATGAGTCTCCATGACGACACTATTCAGGCGACAGGGAGAGACCCAGCCGTGAGTACTCCACGCATCAACGTCGGCGTGCTTCTTCCGACTCGGGAGGCCGTCATGTCGGGGCGCCCGGAGGCCGCCCCGCTCCTCGAGATGGCCGAGCGGGCCGAGGCCGCCGGCTACGACTCCGTGTGGGTGGGCGACTCGCTCCTGGCGCGGCCGCGCTTCGAGCCGCTGACGCTCCTCGCAGCCACGGCAGCCCGCACGCGTCGCGTGACGCTCGGCACGGCCGTGCTCCTGCCCGCGCTGCGCCACCCGCTGCTGCTCGCCCATGCCGTCGCCTCGGTGGATCGCATCGCCGAGGGCCGGCTCGTTCTGGGCGTCGGCATCGCGCCGGACACCCCCGGGGTCCGCAAGGAGTTCGAGGCGGCGGGCGTACCGTTCAGGGAGCGCGTGGGACGGCTGGTCGAGACCATGGCGCTCTGCCGCCGGCTCTGGGCGCCGGAGGCCGCGGGGGGACCCGTGTCCTTCGAGGGCCGTTACTGGAAGCTCGCCGGCGCGCAGATCCTGCCGGCGCCCGCGCGGGCCGGCGGGCCCCCGATCTGGATGGGCGGCGAGGTGGAGGGGGCGCTGCGCCGGGCCGGACGTAGCGCCGACGGCTGGTTCCCCAACAGCCGCGCGCCACAAGTGTACCGCGACGGCTGGGCCACGGTCCTGCGCGAGGCCGGCCAGAGCGGCCGGCCTGCCTCCGCCATCGCGTCCGCGCTGTACACCACCATCAACATCGGGCCCGACACGAAGGCGGCCGAGGCCGAGATGCGCAGCTTCATCGAGGGCTATTACGGCGCGCCCTACGAGGTCATCGCGGCGCGCTGGGGCCACTACGCCGGCAGCCCCGAGGGCTGCCTCGAGTGGCTGGGCGCGTTCAGAGAGGCTGGCGCACGCCACATCGTGCTGCGCTTCGCGAGCGCCGACCAGGCCGCCCAGATGGAGCGCGCGACCCGGTTCCTGCTGCCCCGGCTCAGGGGATGAAGGTCCTCGGCATCATCCCGGCCCGCCTCCACTCGACCCGGCTGCCGCGCAAGGTGCTGCGCGAGATCGCCGGGCTACCCATGGTCGTCCAGGTCCATCGGAGCGCGCGGCGCTCGTCGCTGCTCTCGGACCTGCTCGTGGCGACGGACTCGGAGGAGGTGGCGGACGCGTGCCGGGCTCACGGCGTCCCGGCCGTCATGACCTCGCCCGATCACCCCTCGGGCACCGACCGGCTCTGGGAGGTGTCGCGCGCCCGGGCGGCGGAGGTCTATGTCAACATCCAGGGCGACGAGCCGCTGGTCACGCCCGGACACATCGAGCGGCTGGTCACCCCCTTCCTCGACGACCCCGACGTCCAGGTCACGACGCTCAAGATCCGCGCCACTCCCGAGGAGGTCGCGAGCCGCACGGCCAACAAGGTCGTGACGAGCGCCCGGGGCGACGCTCTCTACTTCTCGCGGCTGCCCATCCCCTGCGACCGGGAGGGCCGGGGCGGCGTCACGTACTGGAAGCACGTGGGGCTCTACGCCTACCGGCGCGCCGCGCTCGAGACCTTCCACGCGCTGCCGCCCTCGTCCCTCGAGCAGGCCGAGAAGCTCGAGCAGCTGCGTCTCCTCGAGCACGGGATCCCGATCCGCGTGGTGGAGACCGACGAGGAGACGATCGGCGTGGACACCGAGGAGGACCTTCGCGCCGCCGAGGCCCGGCTGGCGGCCCGCGTCCGGTGACCAATCGCTGGGCGATCCTGGCGCTCATCACGGGCGCGCAGACCATGGCCAATGTCGGCCCCCTCGGCATCCCCGCGATCGCGCCGCTGATCCGCGACAGCCTGGGGCTCAGCATGACGCAGGCGGGCTCCTTCCTCTCGGCCTACTATGTCGGCGCGGCGCTCATGTCGCTGCCCGCCGGCTGGATGGGGGACCGCTGGGGCGTGCTCTTCACCATGGCCGGGGGACAGGCCCTGATCGCGCTGGGGCTCTTCGCCGTCTCCGGGTCCGGTTCCTTCCCCGTCCTCATCGCCCTCATGATCCTGGCCGGCGCCGGCTACGGCATGCTCAACCCCACCACCGCCAAGGCCGTCATGTCGTGGTTCCCGCGCCGGCAGCGCGCCACCGTGGTGGGGCTCAAGCAGGTCGGGCTGCCGTTCGGCGGCGCGGTGGGCGCCCTCCTGATGCCGCCGCTGGCGCTCGGCCTGGGCTGGCGGCCGGCCGTGGCGCTGTCGGCCTCGCTGGTCGCGCTCCTGGCGGGGCTCACGTGGCTCGGCTACCGGGACCCACCGAGGAGCGAGCTGGAGGCCCCCGTCCGTCAGGAGGGCTCGCTGCGCGCCGTCCTCCGGAACCGCGATCTCTGGCTGGTCGCCACCGCCACCCTCGTCTTCGCGGGCATGCAGACGGTGTGGATGGCCTTCCTCGTGCTCTACCTCCAGGAGAAGGTGCGCGTGCCGCTGGTGACGGCGGCGCGCTACCTCGTGATGGCGCAGGTGACCGGCATGGCGGGGCGCGTGGCCTTCGGCCTGCTCTCCGACCGGCTCCTCGGCGGCCGCCGCCGCATCGTGCTCGTCATCGCGGGGATCGGCTCCACTGTCTGCTCCTTCGTCATGGCGACGACAGGCCCGGACACCGGCGGGTGGCTGCTGGCGCCCCTGGCCCTCTGTTTCGGCTTCTTCGGCATCGGCTGGAACGGCGTGCAGCACACCCTCATGGCGGAGCTGGCCGGCCCCCGCGCGGCCGGCACGGCCGTGGGGCTCGGGCTGGCCATCTCCTCCCTCGGCGTCTCGGTGTGGCCGCCGCTCTTCGGTCTCCTCGTCGAGCGCGTCGGCGACTTCACCGTGCCGTGGACCGCGCTCGGGCTCAGCATGGCCTTCGCCCTCTGCTTGCTCGTTCCCGTGCGGGAGGGGAGAATGGGCCTCGCATGATGCCTGCCTCGTCCTACCGCTGGGTGATCCTCGGCGCCGCCTTCCTCATCATCGCCATGTCCATCGGCACGCTGTTCACGCTGGCAGTGTTCCTCGAGCCGATGGAGAGGAGCCTCGGCTGGAGCCGGGCGAGCATCGGCGCCATCGGCTTCTTCAACTGGATCGTGATGGGCGCCGGCGGCTTCGTCGCGGGCTACTTCTCCGACCGCTTCGGCACCCGCATCGTCGTGCTCATCGGCAGCGGGCTCCTGGGGGCGGGGCTCCTGCTCTCGAGCCAGGTCTCGGCCGTGTGGCAGTTCTACCTGACCTTCGGGCTCATGGTGGGGGGCGGCGTGAGCGCCTTCTACGTGCCGCTCACCGTCACCGCCGTGAAGTGGTTCGGCGGGAGCCGCGGGATGGCGGCCGCCGTGGTCTCGGCGGGCAACGGCCTCGGCATCCTCGCGCTGTCGCCGCTCTCGCGCTGGCTCATCAACGAGTTCGAGTGGCGCACCGCCTTCGTCGTCCTCGGCGACCTCGCCTGGCTCATCGTCATTCCCGCCGCCCTCCTCCTCCGCACCCCCCCCACCCCCGCCGAGGACGACCGCGGCTGGGGGAGTGCGGGGGCCATGTCTGGGCCCCCGCAGATGGTAGAGAGTCAGGCCCGACACCTCGTGCCAAGTGAAGGCATGGCGGGGGCCATGTCTGGGCCCCCGCAGATGGTAGAGAGTCAGGCCCGACACCTCGTGCGAGGTGAAGGCATGGCGGGGACCATGTCCGGGCGGAACCTCGCTGTCACGCCCGGCATGGCCGCGCTGGGGGTCTGGCGCTCGTGGCCCTTCTGGGCCATCGCCCTCACCCACTTCGCCTGCTGCGCGGCCCACTCGGGCCCCCTCTTCCACATGGTCTCCCACGCGATCGACCTGGGGATCGGCAAGATGGCTGCCGCCGGCATCCTCGGGGCCTCCGGCTTCTCCTCCATCTTCGGCCGCATCGGCACCGGCATGGTGGCCGACCGGGTCGGCGCCAAGCCCACGCTCCTGGCCGCGCTGGCGCTGCAGGCCGTGATGATCTCGTCGTTCCTGCTGACTTCCGACCTCGGCGCGATGTATGGGCTGGCGCTGGTCTTCGGCGTGGCCTATGGCGGGGCCATGCCGCTCTACGCGCTGGTCACGCGCGAGTACTTCGGCGAGCGCGTCATGGGCACGGCCTACGGCGCCGTGTTCTTCATCTCCTGCATCGGGATGGGGATCGGCTCCTATGCGGGCGGCGCCATCCACGACGCGCTCGGGTCGTACACCTGGCTCTTCCTCGGCTCCTTCGCCATCGGGAGCATGGCCGTGGCGCTGGGCGTGACGCTGCGCCCGCCGGCGAGGCAGCCGGCCGGCGCCATGGTCGCCGTTGACACGCACTAGGTTCTTTGCTACAGAATCGGCACGCGCTACCCAGCCGGCCGATCACCCCTCGAGCCTGGTGACGTCCCTCACGAGGCGCAATCCTCGCGGACGGAGGCTGCCCGCCGCGGGGATCGGTCAGGCGGGACGCGGCCGGGCGGAACGCTCGCCACCTCACGACGGTTCACTCAGCCAAGGAGGACCAGCGCCATGGAGACATCCAGGCCGGAGGACAAGAGCTCGAGCCAGCCGCAGATGGCCCGCCGGACCTTCATCAGGACCGCCGGGGTGGCGGCCGCCGCCGCGGTCGGCATCGAGGGGATCCTGGCGGCGCGGCGGGCGCCCGCCTTCGCCCAGGGGACGAAGCTGCACATCGTCCGCTGGAACGACTTCATCCCCGAGGCGGACGTGTGGCTCAAGAAGGAAGGGATGCCCGCGGCCTCCAAGGCCCTGGGCGCCGAGGTGACGATCGAGACCATCGGCTTCAACGACCTCCAGCCGCGCATCACGGCGGCCGTGCAGTCGGGGTCGGGGGCCGACATCTTCATGCTCTACTACAACTGGCCGCACCTCTACGCCAATGCGCTGGTGGACGTCAGCGACGTGGCCGGCGAGGTGGCCAAGGCCCAGGGCGGCTTCTACGGCGTGTTCGAGCCGTCCATGAGGGTCGGGGGCAAGTGGCTCGGCATGCCCCACTCCATCGTGGGCAACACCATCGCCTACCGGAAGTCCTGGTTCAAGGAGGTCGGGTTCAGCGAGTTCCCCAAGACCTGGGAGGAGCTGCGCAAGGCCGCGGCCGCGCTCAAGAAGAAGGGCAAGCCGTATGGCCAGACGCTCGGCCACACCTTCGGGGATGCCCCCACCTGGGCCTATCCGCTCATGTGGTCGTTCGGCGGGGCCGAGACGGACAAGAGCGGCAAGAAGGTGGCGGTGAACTCCAAGGGCACGCTCGACTCGGTCAAGTACATGACGGCGCTGTGGAAGGAGGGCTGCGACGAGGGGGGGCTGGCCTGGGACGACTCCAACAACAACCGGGCCTTCCACGCGGGCGAGATCTGCGCCAGCCTCAATGGCGCCTCCATCTACATCGTGGCCAAGCGGCAGAAGGACAAGCTCAAGGACGAGAAGGGGGAGCCGCTCTATCTCGACATCGACCACGGCCTCTTCCCGCTGGCCGGGGGGGCGGGGCAGTTCCCGCTCTACTTCTCCAACGGCCACGGCATCATGAAGTACTCGAAGAACCAGAAGCTCGCCAAGGACCTCCTGCGCTGGATCCACAAGAAGGAGAACTTCGAGAAGTGGTTCGAGGTCTGCGAGGGGTACAGCGTGGCCCCCACCACCGACTGGGAGAAGCACGCCATGTGGGGGAAGATCGACAAGCCGCTGCAGATGTTCCGGACGGCCGCCCGCAACACGCGGATCTTCGGCTACGCCGGGCCCGCCACGGCCAAGTCCACCGAGGTGTACTCGAAGTACATCATCGTGGACATGTACGCCAACGCCGCCTCCGGGAAGATGAAGCCGGAGCAGGCCGTCAAGTGGGCCGAGACCGAGCTCAAGAAGATCTACGAGGCCTGACGCCGGAGGCGTAGGCCGGGACCCACGTGAAGCGGCCGATCGCGGGGGGCGCCGCCGGAGTCGAGGTGGCGCTCCCCCACCCGCGGGCGGCCGGGCCGGGCCCGATGGCCCGTCTCCTCGAGAGCGAGCGGCTCCTCGCCACCCTCCTGCTGACGCCGACCGTCCTCCTCCTCGGCGTCTTCATCGCCTACCCCAGCGTCGGCAACGCCGGCCAGTTCGTCGGCCTCAAGAACTTCGCCAAGGCGTGGGACGACTCGATCTTCCAGACCGCGTTCGCGAACACGTTCTTCTACACGTTCTGGGCCACCATCTTCAAGCTGGCCCTGGGGATGTGGGTGGCGCTGCTCCTCAACCGCGTCTTCCGGGGCATGCGCCTCGTGCGGGCCGCCATGCTGCTCCCCTTCATCATCCCCACGGTGCTCAGCACCTTCGCCTGGCGCTGGATGTTCGACCCGAGCTTCAGCGTGCTCAACTGGACGCTCTACAAGAGCGGCCTCATCGTGACCAAGCTTCCCTTCCTCTCTGACGGGACGTGGGCCCTCTGGTGCGCCATCGTGATCAACACCTGGCGCGGCATGCCCTTCTTCGCCATCACGCTCCTGGCCGGGCTGCAGACCATCAACCCCGACCTCCACGAGGCCGCCGCCCTCGACGGCGCCAATGGCTGGAAGCGCTTCTGGCACGTCACCTGGCCGCTGCTCAAGCCCGTCACCATCGTCGTGGTGGTGTTCTCCATCATCCAGACCTTCGCCGACTTCCAGCTGATCTACGTGCTCACCGGCGGCGGGCCGGCCAACTCCACCCACCTCCTGGCCACCTACGCCTATCAGCTCGGCGTGGCGACGGGGCTCCTGGGGGAGGGGGCGGCGGTGTCGCTCTTCATGTTCCCGGTCCTCTTCGCCGTGGTGTGCGTCCAGCTCTGGTACGTGCGCCGCATGGAGGGCGCCTAGTGCCCACCGGGGGCTGGACGAACGCGCACGGGGGCCCTGCGGCACGCCAGCCGGTGGGGGGGTCTGGGGGAGGAGCGGCGGCCATCGCTCCCCCCCAGGAGGGATAAATGGTCATCGAGCGGCGCTGGAAGCGGTGGGTGTTCTTCCGCATCCCGCTGGCGGCCTTCGTCGTGGGCACGCTCTTCCCCTTCTACTGGATGCTCGTCACCGCGATCCGCCCGGACCACGAGCTCTACCGGTCGTGGCGGGCGGTCAACAACGCCCCGTTCTGGACGCTCCAGCCCACCCTGGCCCATGTCCAGGACCTCCTGGCGCGGACCACGTTCCTGCACTGGCTCTGGAATACCTTCTTCATCGCCTGCGCCTCCACGGGCATCTCGCTCTTCTGCGGGCTCCTGGCGGGCTACGCCCTGGCCCGGCTCCGCTTCCCCATGGCCGGGCCACTCGGCACCGGGATCTTCGTGACCTACCTGGTGCCGCCGACCCTCCTCTTCATCCCGCTGGCGGACATCATCCGCAACTTCCAGCTCGGCAACACGCCGTGGGCCCTCATCCTCACCTACCCGACCTTCCTCATCCCCTTCTGCACCTGGCTCCTCATGGGGTACTTCAAGACCATCCCGAGGGAGCTCGAGGAGTGCGCGCGGATCGACGGGGCCACGCGCTTCGGGGCGATGGTCCGCATCGTCTTTCCCATCGCCCTCCCGGGCATCCTATCGGCGGGGATCTTCGCCTTCACGCTCTCCTGGAACGAGTTCATCTACGCCCTCATCTTCATCTCCTCGCCGGAGCGCAAGACCGTCCCCGTGGGCGTGGTCTCGGAGCTGATCCGCGGGGACATCTACTTCTGGGGGCAGCTCATGGCCGGGGCCCTGCTGGGGTCGGTGCCGGTGGCGCTGGTCTACTCGTTCTTCGTGGAGCACTACGTCGCCGGCCTCACCGGCTCGGTGAAGGGGTAGCCGGCCGGCCGAAGTGCGCCCTTGACATGTGGTTCTCGCCTTCCTAGAATCCCGCCACACCCGGTTTCCAGCCGCAGGTCCCACCCAACCCGTCCCCAGGGAGGTGCCAACATGACCACACGGACATGGCGAGGCTTCGGAACCGCGGCCGCCCTGCTGGCGGCCGCCATCATGGTGGGGGGCGCGCTTGCCCCGCCCCCTGCCACGGCCCAGCAGCCCGTCACCCTCAAGATGCAGGCCAGCTGGCCGGCCGCCCTGACCCTCTACGACAACTTCAAGATGTTCGCCGAGCGGGTCGAGAAGCTCTCCGCCGGGAAGCTCAAGATCGAGGCGCTCCCCGCCGGCGCCATCGTGCCCGCCTTCGAGGTGCTGGACGCGACCAACAAGAAGGTGATCGACGGCGCCCACACCTGGGCCGCCTACTGGACAGGCAAGCACTAGGCGGCCGTCCTGTTCACGGGCGGGCCGGGCGGCACCTTCGGCATGGATTTCATCGACGCCATGGGCTGGATGTTCGAGGGCGGCGGGCTGGAGCTCTACCAGCAGTTCTACAAGGACATCCTCAAGCTCAACGTGGTGGTGATCCCGATCCTCCCCGCCGGCCCCCAGGCGTTCGGCTGGTTCAAGCGGCCCATCAAGAACCTGGCCGACTTCAAGGGCATGAAGTGCCGCCAGACCGGCATCGCCGCCGAGGTCTTCACCGCGATGGGGATGAGCGTGGTGAACATGCCCGGCGGCGAGATCATCCCGGCGGCGCAGCGAGGGGTGATCGACTGCGCCGAGTGGGTGGGCGGCGTCGAGGACCTCAAGCTCGGCTTCCACAACGTGTGGAAGTACCACTACACGCCGGGCATGCACGAGAACGTCACGATCGGCGAGCTGCTCGTCAACAAGGACGTCTGGGACAGCCTCGGGGCGCAGAACCAGGAGATCGTCAAGTCCGCGGCGATGGAGACGTTCTTCCGCTGGTGGATGCGCTGGCAGCGGCAGAACGCCGACGCCATCAAGGAGCTGCAGGAGAAGCACAAGGTCCAGATCCTGAAGACCCCCGACGACATCCTGTACGCCTTCCTCAAGGCCTGGGACAAGGTCGCGGCGCAGGAGGCCGAGAAGGACCCCTTCTTCAAGAAGACGCTGGAGTCCCAGCGGAAGTACGCGTCCATCGTCGTCCCGGCCAAGCGCTTCATGTTCCCGACCTACAACTTCGCGGCCGACTACTACTGGCCGGTGAAGAAGTAGGACGGCCGGGCCCAAGGGCACGGAGGGGCTAGCCGGTCGCTAGCCCCTCCCTCCGTCCTCGCCTCCCCGCATCGACCCAGGAGGATCCGCAGCGTATGCCACAGCCCCCGCCCGGCCTGCTGAAGATCATCCGCGGCATCGACAGCTTCACCGAGTACTCCGGGAAGGCCGTCGCCTTCCTGATCTTCCCGCTGGTCTTCGGGCTCACCTGGGAGGCCATCTCGCGCTACCTCCTGAACGCGCCGACCATCTGGGCTTTCGACCTCTCGTACATGCTCTACGCGGCGTTCTTCATGCTGGGCGCCCACTTCGCGCTCCTCCGGGGCGCCCACATCAGGACCGACATGCTGTGGGAGAAGTTCTCGGACCGGACCAAGGGGCTCATCGACGCCAGCGCCTACGTGTTCTTCGTCTTCCCCGGCATGATCCTCCTCTTCTACGCCAGCGTGGACGAGGCCTGGCACGCCTTCACAATCTGGGAGCGCTCGGAGCAGACCGCCTGGCGCCCGATCATCTGGCCCTTCAAGGGTCTGGTGCCGCTGACCGCGGTCCTCATCCTGATCCAGGCGGTCTCGGAGCTGCTCAAGAGCCTCTACGCCGCCCGGACGGGCACGATGCTCTCCAAGCGGGAAGGCGTCGAGATATGACCGGCGGCGAGCTGCTCGGCATCATCATGCTGACGATCATGATCGGGGTGATCTTCATCGGCTTCCCGATCGCCTTCACCCTCCTGCTCCTGGCGCTCGCGTTCGGCTATTTCGGCCTCGGGGCCATCACCTTCGACCTGGCCTACTTCCAGGCCATCGGCCTCATGAAGGAGCAGATCTTCGCCGCCGTCCCGCTCTTCATCTTCATGGGCTACGTCGTCGAGCAGGCCGGGCTGATGGAGCGCCTGTTCCGCGCCGTCCGGGACGCCCTCGCGCCGCTCAAGGGCGCCCTCTACATCGCGGTCATCCTGACGGCCACGATCTTCGCCATGGCCACCGGCATCGTCGGGGCCGCCGTCACCGTGCTCGGCATCATGGCGGCGCCCATCATGATCAAGTCCGGCTACAGCCCCCGCCTGTCGGCGGGCGCCATCGCGGCCGGCGGCACCCTCGGCATCCTGATCCCGCCGAGCGTCATGCTGATCGTGATGGGGCCCGTCATCAACGTGTCGGTGGCCCAGCTCTACGCCGCCTCCTTCGGCCCGGGGTTCCTGCTGGCGTGCATGTACATCGCCTACTGCCTCCTCCGCAGCTTCCTGAACCCCAGGCTGGGCCCGCCGGTGCCTCTCGACGAGCGGCCCACATCGGCCGGGAAGGTGCTCTGGGAGCTGGTCGTGGGCGTCCTGCCGCTGGGCGCCCTGATCGCCTCCACGCTCGGCACGATCATGGCGGGGCTCGTCACCCCCACCGAGGCGGCGGCCATGGGGGCCTCGGGGGCGATCCTCCTGACCATCCTCTACGGCCGCTTCACGCTCAAGGGGCTCAAGCAGGCGGCCTACCAGACCTGCACGACCGCCAGCATGGTGCTCTTCCTGGCCGTGGCCTCCAATGTCTTCGGCGCCGTGTTCTCGCGGCTCGGGTCGGCCACCGTGGTCACCAACGCCATGATCCAGCTCCCGCTCCCCCCATTCGGGATGCTGCTCCTGGTGCAGCTCCTGATCTTTCTCCTCGGGTGGCCGTTCGAGTGGCCAGCTATCATCCTGGTCTTCCTGCCGATCTTCTGGCCGGTGATCGAGGCCCTGAAGTTCGATCCGGTGTGGGTGGGGGTGCTGATCGCCGTCAACCTCCAGACGGCCTTCCTGTCGCCGCCCGTCGCGATGTCGGCCTACTACCTCAAGTCGGTGGTGCCCCAGTGGGACCTGCGCACGATCTATGGCGGCATGGCCGATTTCATGATCATCCAGGTCATCGGGCTCGTCCTCGTGATGCTCTTCCCGCAGATCGCCCTCTGGTTCCCGGGCTGGCTCTTCGGCTAGCGCGGCGGGGATGGACTACAATATCTCCGGCCTCACCGCCGGGAGCACCAAGGGCTGAGGCGGACCCCGGGGGCCACGGAAGAGGGACTCATGGCACAGGTCGTGCTCAAGGATCTCAACAAGAAGTTCGACGAGGTCCACGCCGTCAAGGACGTGAACCTCACCATCCGCGACAAGGAGTTCATGGTCTTCGTCGGGCCCTCGGGCTGCGGCAAGACCACGACGCTCCGGATGGTGGCGGGCCTCGAGGAGATCACCTCGGGGGAGATCCAGATCGGCGACCGCGTCGTCAACGACCTGCCCCCCAAGGACCGGGACATCGCCATGGTGTTCCAGAACTACGCGCTCTACCCGCACATGAGCGTCTACGACAACATGGCCTTCGGGCTCAAGATGCGGAAGTTCCCCAAGGCCGAGATCGCCAAGCGCGTGCAGGACGCGGCGGAGATCCTCGGGATCCAGGAGCTCTTGAAGCGCAAGCCGCGGCAGCTCTCCGGCGGCCAGCGGCAGCGCGTGGCCGTCGGGCGGGCCATCGTGCGCCACCCGCAGGTGTTCCTCTTCGACGAGCCGCTGTCCAACCTGGACGCCAAGCTCCGCGTCCAGATGCGCGTGGAGCTCAAGCGGCTGCACGAGCGGCTCGAGACGACCGCCATCTACGTGACCCACGATCAGGTGGAGGCCATGACGCTCGGCAGCCGGGTGGTCGTCATGAAGGACGGCTGGGTCCAGCAGGTGGGCGAGCCCATGGAGATCTACACCAGGCCGCAGAACCGGTTCGTGGCGGGCTTCATCGGCTCGCCCGCGATGAACTTCATCCCCACGAGGATCGCCGAGGCCGGCGGCACGCTCTACGCCGAGGCCTCCGGGATCAAGGTGAAGGTGCCGCCGCACGTGGCCGGGAAGCTCGGCGCCTACACGGGCCGCGCCGTCACCCTCGGCGTCAGGCCCGAGGACCTCCGCGTCGGGACGAGCACCGAATCGTCGGACTTCGCCTTCGACGCCGTCGTGGACGTGGTGGAGCCGCTGGGGGCCGAGATCCTGCTCGACACCACGGCGGCCGCGCAGTCGGTGGTGGCGCGCGTGGAGCCGATGGTCCGGACGCGGCCGCACGAGAAGATCCGGCTCGCTCTCGTGCCCGAGCGCATCCACTTCTTCGATCCGCAGACCGAAGACGTCATCCGCTAGCGCCGTGCTGCTCCGCGCCCTCCCCCTCGCGCTCGCGGCGTGCCTGGGCGCGGCGGGCGCGCTGCCGGTCCGGGCCGCCGAGCCCCTCGCCATCGGGGAGATCAACCCGCGCACCGGCGCCCTGGCGCTCCAGGGGACGAGCGTCCACCAGGGCATCGCGCTGGCCGTGGAGGAGCAGAACGCGCGCGGCGGCATCGGCGGCCGCCCGCTGGCGCTCCTCTCCCGCGACGACGAGGGTCGGCCGGAGCGGGCCCTGGCCGCCGCCGAGGAGCTCGCGGGACGCCACCGGGTCGTGGCGTTGATCGGCGGCTACGTGGACAGCCTGGTGGGGCCCGTGGGGGAGGTGGCGGACCGGTCCCGGATCCCCTACCTCGCCACGGCCTCCCTCGACGAGCGGCTGACCCGGCGCGGCAACCGCCACTTCTTCCGCGTGTCGGGCCTCGAGGCTTATGTCCGGGTGACGACGGGCGTGGTCCAGGACGTCTTCAAGGCCGAGCGGGTGGCCATCCTCTACTCGCAGACGCCCGGCGCCTCGCAGCTCGCGCGTCGCCAGAAGGAGCTCTTCGAGCGGGCCGGGATCCGGGTCCCCGTCTTCGAGCCGTTCAGCCCCGGCCTCTCCGACTTCACTCCACTCCTGGCCCGGGTCCGCGACCAGCGGGCCGACGTCCTGCTGTCCGACACCTTCTTCGCCGATCACCTGCTGCTCGTGCGCCAGATGACCCGGGCCGGGATCCGGATCCGGGCCTTCGTGGGGGCCTTCGGCATGGAGTTCCCCGGGGTGATCCGCGAGCTGGGCCCGGCCAGCGAGGGGCTCTACGGGACCAGCTCGTGGCAGCCGGGAGTCATGCTCGGCGGCCGCGAGGCGGAGTCGCGCGCCTTCATCGAGGCCTACTCCAGGCGGTTCGGCGCCGCGCCCGTCCCGCTCAGCATGCACGGCTATGCCGCGGCCCGCGCGCTCCTCACGGCCCTGGAGGCGCTGGCGCGCGCGGGCAAGCCGATCACGGGAGAGACCGCCCGCGACGCGCTGGCCGCGGTGGATCTCGATACCCCGCTGGGCCGGATCAAGTTCGACGAGCGGGGCGAGCCCCTCTTCTACGAGCGGGTGATCGTCCAGATCCAGGGCGGCCGGCACGTCGTCGTCTACCCGCGGGAACGGGCCACCGCCCCCCCGATCCTGCCGGGGCGCTGACTGCCCTACTCCGAGAGGCACGCGACGGCAGGGGTCTCGCAGCCCGTGGTGAGGACCGGCGTGGCGGAGGCGCAGCCGTCCCGGCTCACGAGGACGGTGCCCGAGATGGAGCAGGCCAGCACGAGACCCGGCGCGGCCGCCGCCGTGGCCACCGACCAGATCGTGCTGTCGGCGCCGGGCACGCCCCCCGAGGGGCGCCAGGAGCGGCCGCCGTCGGCGGAGACCGCGATGCCTCCGCGCGTGCCCGGCAGGCCGTCGCCGAAGCCGCAGTAGAGCGTGGAGGGATCGTCGGGGCGGGAGGCCAGCGCGCGGCAGTAGTGATCCGCACACCGGAACGCGCCCTCGATCCACTGCGCGCTCCTCCACAGGGCGACGCCGCTCGGGGTAGCGGCCAGCAGCATCCCGCCCGAGGACCAGGCCAGCGCGTGGACGTCCAGCGAGGGGAGCTGCTCGTTGGCCACGCTCCACGTCCCGCCGCCGTCAACGCTGGCGAAGACTCCGCCGGCCTCGGCGCCCGCCCACAGCTCGCCCGGGACCCAGGGGTTCGGCAGGAGCGCGCTGAGGCGCCTCACCTGCGACTGCGGCAGGTCGGAGAGCAGGGCGAACGGCAGGGGCTCCCATCGGCAGCCGCCGTCATCGGAGCGGAAGAGCCCGAGGGGCCGCGTGCCGGCCAGCATGACGCCGTCCATCGCGGCGAGCGCCCACACCTGCGTGTCAGGCGCCGGCAGGGCGAGCTCGCTCCACGCACGCTCGCAGTAGCGGTAGACGCGCCCGTCGCCCCCCACGAGGAGTTCGCCGGGGGCAGCGCAGAGGGAGTACAGGCGCGCCGAGGCAGGGAGACACGGCTCCCTGGTCCACCTCGCGCCGAGGTCGTCGCTCCTGAAGAGTCCCTGCCCCACGGTCGCCACAAAGAGCCTCGGCATGGAGTTCGCCTCGGAGCCTCCTTGACCTCTGGTTTTCCAGACGCTACTATCTGGGGGCTTCGTTCCCATTCTACGATAGCCGAGGAGCTCCCACCCTGTCGCTGGCCTCGCTGCTCCAGGCCCTGGCCTCCGGTGCTCTGCTGGGATGCTTCTACGCGCTCATGGCGCTGGGCTTCTCCCTGATCCTCGGGGTGAGCCGCTCGCTGAACCTGGCGCACGGCGACCTGGTGGTCCTGGGCGGCTACGTGGGCTACGCGGTCTGGGCCGCGACGGGGCTTCATCCCATCCTGCTCCTGCCCGTGGCCGCGGCAGCGCTCTGCCCGGTGGCGCTCCTCTGGCAATGGCTTCTGCGCCGCGCGGACGAGCCGAGA
The DNA here is from genome assembly GCA_016188005.1 of Candidatus Rokuibacteriota bacterium. NCBI lineage: Bacteria > Candidatus Rokuibacteriota > Candidatus Rokuibacteriota bacterium. The sequence goes on from JACPIQ010000014.1 coordinate 17,135, forward strand.
GAGCTCACCAGCCTGGTGCTCACCTTCGGGCTGTCGCTGCTGGTCCAGACAGTCATGCGCGCCGCCTGGCGCGGCGAATACCGGCTGATCCCGGAGGGCAGTCTGGGCCCGAGCCTCCCCGTGGGAGCGCTGCAGCTCGGCGGGGGCCGGGTCCTTGCCGCCGCGGCGGCGCTGGCGGCGGTGGGACTGCTCTGGGTCGGCCTCACGCGCACGCGCTGGGGTCAGGCCGTCCGCGCCACGAGCGTCGATCCCCAGGCCGCCGCCCTCGTCGGCATCGACGTGGACCAGGCCCGGCGCGGCGCCTTCGTGCTGGCGCTCGGGCTCTCGGGCGCCACGGGAGTGCTCTTCGCGACGCTGCACTACCTCCATCCGGCCGCGGGCGTGGACCTGACGCTCATGGCCATCGTCCTCACCATCTGGGCGGGGGTAGGGCGGCTCAGGAGCGTGCTCGGAGCGGGCATCCTTCTGGGCATCATCGAGTCGCTCACCGTCGCCTCGTCGGGGCCCGGATGGCGCGAGCCTGTCGTGGCCCTCATGCTGCTGGGCTCGCTGCTGGCCAGATCGGGCGGCCTGGCCCGCGGGCTGGCGCCCTGATGCGCGCCGGGCTCGGGACGCTCCTGGGCGTCGCGCTGCTCGCGGCCCTGCCCCCGGCGCTCGGCTTCCATCCGTACTATCTCTTCCTGCTCTCCACCGCCTTTCTCTTCGCCGCCATGGCCTCGGCGTGGAACCTGCTGGCCTACGCGGGGCCGACCTCGCTGGGCCACGCCGCCTTCTTCGGGCTGGGCGCCTACGGCGCGGCGCTCGCCTCCCTCGGCGGGCTGTCGCCCTGGGGCGCCATCGCGCTCGGCGGGCTGGCGGGCGCCGCGGGGGCCGCGGTCGCGGGGCTCCTGTCCATCCGGCTGCGCGGCGCCTATCTCGCGCTGGGCACACTGGCCTTTGCGGAGCTGCTGAGAGGGCTGGCGCTCCACTGGACCGACATCACGGGGGGCGGCGCGGGGCTGGTCGGGATCCCCGCGCTGCCCGTCCTGCGCGGGTGGCCGCGCGTGCTCACCGAAGGGCGGGCGGGGGCCTATTACCTGGCGCTGGCCCTGCTCGGCGCGACGCTCGGGCTCTTCGCGCTGGTCCGAGGGAGCCGCGTGGGGCTCGCCTTCGCGGCCGTGCGCGAGGAGGAGGAGCGGGCGAGCGTGCTGGGCCTGCGCCCCCTCCCCTGGACGCTGCTCGCGTTCGCCCTCTCGGGCCTGCTCACCGCGCTCTGCGGCGGGCTCTACGCCCACACGGTGCGCGTGGTGGAGCCCGATCTCGTCTTCAACCGGCACTACTCCTTCCTGCCGCTGGTCATGGCGACTGTCGGCGGGCTCCACACGCTGCTGGGCCCTGCCGCGGCCGCCATGGCGCTCTACCTCGTGAGCGAGCTCGTGCTGCACCCGCTGCTGCCCTCCCTGCATCAGGCAGGCTATGCGCTGGCACTGATCGCGGTCGTCCTCTATCTCCCCGGAGGCCTCGGGGGCCCACGGGCGGGCGGGCAGCGTGCCCATCCTTGAGGGGCGGGGCCTGAGTGTGGCCTTCGGGGGGCTCTCCGCCCTCCGTGGCGTGGACGTCACCCTGGAGGAACATGAGGTGGTCGGGCTGCTGGGCCCCAACGGGTCGGGGAAGTCCACGCTCTTCGACGTGCTCGGCGGGCTCCGGCGCCCCACCTCGGGGGAGGTGTGGTTCCGCGGCGAGCGGATCACGGGCGGACCGCCCTGGGTGGCCGGGCGGCTCGGCATCGGCCGGACATTCCAGATCCCGCGCCCCTTCGCCGGGCTCACCGCCCGCGACAGCGTCCTGGTGGGCGTGACATTCCGCAGCCGGCAGCGCTACCGCCGGGCGGTCGACCGCCGCGCCGAGGCCGAGCGGCTGCTGGCGCTGGTGGGGCTCGGCGACAAGGCCGGCGCGCGCGCCGCGGCGCTCTCGCTGGGCGAGATGAAGCGCCTCGAGCTGGCCGTGGCCCTCTCGAGCCGCCCTGCGCTGCTCCTGCTGGACGAGCTGGCCTCGGGGCTGTCGCCGAGAGGGCGGGAGGAGGTGCTGCTCTTCTACGCCCGCCTGCGCGAGCGTGGCGTGACCATCTTCGCCGTGGAGCACTCCTTCGGCATCCTCGCGCGGGTCGCGGACCGGATGCTCGTGCTGGACCAGGGCCAGATCGTCGCCGATGGTGCTCCTGCGGCCGTGCTCGCCTCCCCGCGGGTCGCCGCCGCCTACCTGGGCGAGGAGGAGCCGTAGCGTGCCGGCTCCGCTCCTGCTGAGCGTCAGGAACGTCCACGCCGGCTACGGCGATCTCACCGTGCTACGCGGCGTGTCGCTCGAGGTGCGCGCGGGCGAGTTCGTCGCCCTCGTGGGCCCCAACGGCGCCGGGAAGTCCACCCTCCTGAAGGCGCTGGCCGGACTCCTGCCTGTCGCCAGCGGGGAGATCGCGCTTGACGGGGAAAGGATCGACGGGCTGGCTCCTTACGCCATCGCCGCGCGAGGGCTCACTCTGATCCCGGAGGGGCGGCGCCTCTTCGGCCCGCTCTCCGTCCGGGAGAACCTCGAGCTCGGCGCCTTCCTCCCGTCGGCGCGCGCGCGCCGTGAGGAGACGCTGCGAACCATCCTTCGCCTCTTCCCGATCCTGCAGGACAAGGGCAGCGCGCCGGCGCGCATCCTCTCCGGAGGGGAGCAGCAGATGCTGGCGCTGGCGCGCGGCCTCATGGCCCGGCCGCGTCTCCTGTGCCTCGACGATCCTTTCCTCGGGCTGGCGCGAAGCGTGACGGACCGCTTCTGCCAGGCCGTGCACGCCATCACCTCGGAGGGAATCACCATCCTGGCGGCCGGACAGCACGTGCGCCGGCTCCTGCGGCTGGCGACGCGCGGCTACCTGCTGGAGGCCGGGCAGGTGGCGCTCAGCGCGCCCGGCCCCGCGCTCCTGGACGATCCACGGCTCCGGCAGACGCTCCTCGAGCTCGGGACGGCCACCTGATGAGGCAAAGGTGGATGCTCGTCATCGCAGCCCCGGCGCTGCTGCTCCTGGCCGGGAGCCTCGCGGCCTCGCTCTTCCTGCCGCATCCGATCCCCCGGACGGCGACGCCCGCCCAGCGGCTCTACCTCACCTACTGCGCGAGCTGCCACGGCGCCGACGGCCGGGGTTCCTGGCGGGCGACTCTCCTGCTGATCCAGCCGGGGAACCTCGCCGATCCGCGCATCATCGACAACCTGTCCGACGAGTACCTCCACGAGCTGATCAGGCGCGGCGGCGCGGAGATCGGGAAGCCGGGGATGCCGGCCTTCGGATTCCACCTGTCGGAGGAACAAGTGCAGGAGCTTGTCCGCCAGCTGCGCACGCTCGGGCGGGGCTGAGCGTGGCTTTCCCTGGACAGCGCCGGAGCCCTTCTGCTAGAAGGGAAGTCTGATGCACTTCCCACGCATGCCGCTCGGGACGCGAGGTGGCCGCGGGTGGAGGCTCTCCACCTGTCTCGTGCTGGCCCTGGCCGCCGCCGGCGTGGCGCTGGCGGCCGCACCCGCCCATGCCCAGCAGTCCGAGGCCGACGTCCTGGTGGCGCAGGCCATCCTCGCCTACGACGACAGGCGATACGACGAGGCGCTCGCGAGCCTGCGGGAGGCGCTGGCCCAGGACCCCGGGAACCTGGAAGGGCTCTACTACACAGGCCTCGTCCTCATGGCCCAGCAGAAGCCCGCGGCGGCCATCGCGCCCCTCGAGACGGCGCGCGCCAAGGCGCCCGACGACCTCGCCGTGCTGTACCAGCTCGGGGTCGCCTACTTCGCTGCGAGGCAGTACGACCGGGCGGAGGACCCGCTCACTCGCGTGTTCGCGGCGGAGCCGCGGACCGACGGCGTCGGCTACTACGTTGGGTTCATCCGTTACCGCAACGGCAACTACCAGGGGGCGTTGGAGGCCCTGCGGGCCGGGGCCTCGGCCGATGCAGGGATCCAGCAACTCACGCGCTTCTATGCGGGGCTCGCGCTCGCCGGCCTCGGGCGCAGCGCCGAGGCCGCCACCGAGGTGGAGGCCGCGGTCAAGGTGCTGCCCGCCTCGCCGCTTACCGGGCCCGCCGAGCGCTTCCGCGACACCGTGCTGGCGGCCCGGGAGCGTGATCGGCGCTTCCGGGCCGAGCTGCGCGCCGGCTTCACCTACGACAGCAACGCGCCTGTGCAGCCGGAGCCGAGCCATGATCCGGACGCGGAGGCGGCGCGACGCCACCGGCGCGACACGGTCGGGGAGCTCTTCGGGCTGAGGCTCGAGTACGCCTGGCTCCGGAACGGACCCTGGGAGGCCACGGTTTCCTACTCCTTCTTCCAGACTGTGTACAACGACCTGCCGGGCTTCAACGTGCAGGACCACCTGGGCTCTCTCGCCGGCGTCTACCGGGCGGCGGTCGGGCCAATGCCCTACCAGCTGGGGCTTCAGTACGCCTACGACTACCTGACCCTCGACGACGACGAGTTCCTCCAGCGGCACACCGCGACCGCGAGCGCGTTGCTGGTGGAGGACGCCACCCACCTGAGCGCGCTGCAGCTACGCCTGCAGACCAAGGAGTTCTCCAACGACTCCAACGTCCTGCCGGAAGAGGTCCGCGACGCGAAGAACTGGATGGCCGGCGTGCTGCACGTCCTGCGCTTCGCGGGGGACCGGCACCTGGTCCGGCTCGGCTACCAGTTCGACGTGGAGGACGCCGACGGGCGGAACTTCAAGTACCAGGGGCACCGGCTCCTCGCTGGCGCCCAGTACACGCTGCCGTGGGGCCGGACGCGGCTCAGGTACGATGTCGACGTGCACTACCGGAACTACGCCCACGCGCACAGCATCCTGCCCCGCGTCAACCCGGCGACGCGCGAGCGGGTGGACACCGAGCAGGCCCACGTGGCCCGCGTGGAGCAACCGCTGCCGGCCGGCTTCACCCTGGCCGTCGAGTATCAGGGCATCGTGAGCCGCTCGAACCTGCCGCTCTTCTCCTTCAACCGGAACATCTTCTCGCTGATCGTCTCCTGGCAGTACTGAGGCCCGCCCCCCGCGGCGCGCTGGCCGGCCGGATCAGCAGTAGGGCCCCGAGCAGGAAGGGCCGCGCGGCTGCACCTGCGGGATGAGCGGGACCTGCTTCTGAAGGCTCTCGCTGCCTCCCAGGATCTGTCGTTCACCCACCCGATCCCCCCGGAGCTCGACGACGCCGGCGTCCATCGTGGCCTGCCCCTGCTGCTGGCCCGTGAGAGCGCGGCGGGCCGGGTCGGGGGTGGCCGTGTGCTGGGGGCGCGGTCTCAGGTTCGTCATGAGCCGCGCCGCCGCGTCCGGCGTCAGGGGACGCACCTGACCGAAGGTGTTGCCGATGATGCTCAGCGTCTCCATGGCCCCCACGCGCACGGGCAGGGCGCCCGCGATCCCGCGGAGCAGCACGTCGACGAAGCCGGAGAGGACGGACAGGTCCGACTGGACCACCGCCAGCGCCGGCGCCGCCTGGCTCGAGCGACGGAAGACCTCGGCAACCACGACGGTGCCCCGGACGGCGGCCACGGCGTTCGGCGTCCGGATCTCGAAGGCCTCGCCGGGGCGCACCCGCTGGCGGACCAGGCCGAAGGCGAGCTTGCCGGAGTCGAGGTCCACGGTGGAGCGGCCGAGCTCCTCCGTCACCGTCAGCACGGAGAGCTCGCGAACGGTCACGAGCGCCTTGCCGCCCAGGAGCACGCGGAGGAGCGCGTTCTCGGCCGTGCTGATCCGGTCCCGCGTGAAGACGTCGTCCCTGAACTTGAGCGGGACGGGAGCGGGAAGGACGGGCCGCGCCACGGTGGCCTGCCCCGAGAGCGTCGTCACCACTCCCACCCCCTGGGCCCACGCGGGATGCAGGGGAACGCCGAGCAGCAGCGTCGCCAGCAACACCGCGCGACCAGCCGGCGAGGTCATGAGCGGGCCTCCTCCAGAGGAAATGCGCCCCGCAGGCCGGAGCCAGGGCGACGCCCCGATTATGCTGGGGGCGGCCGCCGGAAGGCAAGCATCAGCTGCGCCGCGGCCTCACTGACAGCCGTCGAGGTCGCAGACACGGACGACGCGCTGCTGCCGCAGGAGGACGAAGCGCTCCCGGAGGAGGTGGTTGTCCTCCAGGGAGTACACCGGCCGCCCCGAGAGCAGCTCCCGCTGCACTGTCACGAGGATCTCGTCCAGCGCCGCGTCCCGGGCCGCCTCGGCCGGGAGCCCCTGGGCGCGCAGCCGCGATTGCCGCCCCAGGCCGTACAGCCCCCAGTCGAAGAGCTGGACGTCCGGGCGCCGCCCCTCCACCACCTGCAGATACGCCAGCGGGGTGAGGTGGACCCAGCCGCCCACGACAAAGGCATCCGCCGCCACCTCGCCCAGCACGGCCTCGGCGTAGCGCCGGACATTATCGTTGCCGCGCAGGTCCACCCGGGGGTAGTTCGTGACCACCAGGGCGGCGACGACGCCGGCCGCGACCATCGCCACGACCCACCGCGGGCGCGGCGCCCCGGTGCGGCCGGCCCAGGCGAGGACCCGCTCGAACCCCACCGCCATCCACACGCTCACCACGAGCAGCGGCACCAGGAACATCGTCTCCTTGTCCGGCACGCGGTACGAGACGTAGAAGACGGCCGTGCCTCCGCCCATCAGGCCCAGCGCCGCGGCGGCGGTCCGGTCCCGCCCCCACTGCGTCATGAGGCCCAGCGCGGCCAGCGCGGGCCCCGCACCGAGGAAGGCGCGCCACAGGAGGGCGCCGAGGCGGAGCACCTCGCCGGGGAGCTCCACCAGCCGGTAGCCGAACATCAGGTGGGAGAACATGGCGCCGCGCACCATCCAGGCGACCCCGTCCGCGGTGCGGAGATCCACGCCCAGTGTCTCGGCGTAGTTGAGCGCCGGCCCCGCCGCGTAGCGGAGGGGCAGGTAGAGGTAGGTCAGCGGGCCGATCGCCGCGGCGCCGCAGCCGAGCGCCAGGGCGACGGGCGGGATCCGGTGGCGCCCGCGCTCGCGCCAGAGGACGAAGACCAGCCCGGGGGCCAGCAGCAGCGCGGACATGTGGTTGGCGAGCGAGAGCCCGAAGACGAGCGCGAGGCCGACGAGGTGTCGCGGCCGGCCGCCCGCGCGCCACGCGAGCAAGAGCCAGAGCATGCCGGCGACGAGGAGGATGTGCAGGGTGTAGACCTCGGCGACAACGGCCTGGGACCAGAAGGGGAACGAGGCCCCGAGGGCGGCCGCGGCGGCCAGCGCCGCGCCTGGCGAGCCGGTCAGCGCCACCATCACCCTGCGGAGCAGGACCAGCGACAGCGCGGCGCAGAGCGCCGAGAAGAGATTGGCGCGGTAGGCCATGTCGCCCCACGGCACCAGCAGCATGAACGCCTTGGCGAGCAGGAGGTAGAGCGGGTAGCCGGTGGCGTGCACGATCCCCAGCACGTAGGCGCCGGCCGCCAGCTCCGCGCTGTCGAAGGTGTAGACGGTGGGCGCGAGCGTCCCGAGGTAGAGAGCGAGGCTCCCCGCCAGGAGCGCCACGTCGGAGATGGCGCCCCGGTGCCCCAGGGCCCGGAGCCGGGCCGCGAGCCCCCCGCCCCGGTTATTCACCGGAGCTTCCGGATCTCCACCACGAGCAGCCGGTCTGGCAGCTGGCGCACGGTGAGACGGATGCGGTCCCCCGGGAGGACCCCGGCCCGATCGAGGAGCTCCCGCGACTCGGCCATGAAGGTCATCGAGGTCATCTCGTCCATCAGCCCCGGCACGGCGTCGTGCTTGACCAGGATCATGGCCTCGCCCGAGCGGGCCTCGAGCACGCCGGTCACCCGGTAGAGTCCCTGCCCCGGGAACACCGCGCGGTAGCTGCCCCAGATGCCGGCCGCGAAGCCGGCGAGCAGCAGCAGGAAGAGCGCCGGGGCGGCCCAGCGTGAGGCCCGGGGCACTACCCGCGCTTGTCCCGCAGGACGCGCCGCAGGAGCTTGCCGGTGCCGGGGCCCGCCGGGCCCGGGGCGCGCGGAAGCGCCGGAACGAACTCCACCGCGCGCGGCAGCTTGTAGACGGCCAGCCGGTCCCGGCAGAACTCGATCAGCTCCCCCGCGAGGAGCTCGCCGGGGGACGCCCCCGGCTTGAGGACCACATACGCGCATGTGTTCTGGCCGCGGACGGCGTCGGGCACGCCGATCACGGCGCAGTCAGCCACGGCCGGGTGGCGAGAGAGGGCTTCCTCGATCTCCTCGGGGCCGATGCGGTAGCCGGAGGACTTGATGAGGTCGTCCTCGCGCGAGAGGAACCGGATGTAGCCATCCTCGTCCATCGTGACGAAGTCCCCGGCGCGGCACCAGCCGTTCCAGACGGCCTGCTCCTGCTTCTCCTGGTCCCGCCAGTACACGGTGCCCGTCGGCCCGCGGGCCATGAGTCGCCCGGGCTCGCCGGGCCGGCAGTCCGCGCCTTCCTCGCTCACCACGCGCAACTCGTATCCCGGCACCGCGGGGCCGATGGCCCCGGGCTTCACGCGCCGGGTGACGGCCGAGGAGATGAACACGTACATCATCTCGGTGGTGCCGAGCCCCTCGTAGATCTCGTGGCCGAACGTCTCCTTCCAGGCGCGGTAGGTCTCCGCGCCCAGGGACTCCCCCCCGCCGGTGCAGACGCGCACGGACGAGAGGTCGTACTTCTGCCGCGCCTCCGGCACCTGGAGCATCTTCCGGTAGGCCGTGGGCAGGATGGAGACGATGGTGATCCGGTGCTTCTGGATCTGCTCGAACATGCCCTCGGGCGTGAAGCGCGGCAGGAGCGACGCCGCGGCGCCGAAGCGGAAGGGGATCACCGCCTGGGTCGAGTAGCCGGCGGCGAGCGACAGGGGCGCGGGCCCGCCGATCACGTCGTCGGCGGTCACCCCCCAGCCGTGGCGGCCGAAGCCGTCCGGCACGCTGAGGGCCTCCTCCATGAAGTGGACCGTCCCCTTGGGCAGCCCCGTGGTCCCCGAGGTGAAGAGCAGGACGGAGACGGCCATGCGGTCGCGGCGCACGGGCTCGAGGCGCTCCGGGCCGCGCGCCACCAGCTCGCCATACGGGACGTAGCCCCTGGCCTTGAGGTCGGCCGCGTCCCCGCCGATCACGATGACGTGCTTCACCGTCTTGAGCTCGGCTCGCGCCGCCTCCACTTCGTCCAGGAGCGGAGCGGCAACGACCAGGGCCACGGCCTCCGTGAGCCCCGCCACGTGCGCGATCTCGGTCCGGGAGAACAGCGGCGACGTCGGCACGACCACGGCGCCGAGCTTGAGCACGGCGAAGTTTGCCACCAGCGCGGGCGGGATGGAGGGCGAGCGCAGCAGCACCCGGTCCTCCTCCTCGATTCCCAGGGCCCGGAGCGCGCCGCCGACCCTGTTGACGGAGGCCGCCAGCGCCCGGTACGTCATCGTCTGACCCTCGTAGAGGATCGCCGCGCGGTCGCCCCGCCCCTCCGCCACGTGGCGGTCCACCAGCTCCTCGGTCGAGTTGAGGAGCCGGGGGTACGTGGCGTGCTCGGGCAGCGTGTAGATGCGCTGCGGCCACAGCTCGCGGGGCGGCAGATACGACGCGGGGATCCGGCCCATGGCGCCCCTAGCGCGCCTCCAGCGAGTTCCGCCCGCTCCCCGCGGGCGCGAGGCGTGCTTGGATGTACGTTGAGCGCCCGCGCCGACCGAGAACGTGGTTCGGCGAGCCGCAGCCGGAGGCGAGACGAGCGGATATGGAGATCAGGCGAGCGTGAGCGAGCCAGGGCGAAGTCAGTTGGCCCGGCACTAGTCGAGGTCGCCCTTGCGCTGGATCTTCCCGCTGACATGCTCCCCCGTGATGACCCAGTCGCCGCCGCAGCCTTCCTCGAAGACGTCGGCCGCGCGGCGGTACGCGCTGCCGAAGGTGAGCACCAGGAGCCCGATGGTGCCGGCGGTGCCGAGGGTGCAGATGATCGCCTTGCCCGGCACGTAAAACACGTTCATCAGGGCGGCCCCCGTCTTCTGGGCGTCGCTGGGCTCGGCGCCGGCCGGCGCCTGCTGAGCCAGCGCGGGCCACGAGGCAAACGGCCCGGCCAGGAGAATGACGAAGGCCAGCCCGGCGGCCATCCAGCGGAGCGTCCTCGCATAGCGCCAAGTGTGCATGGTCGTGCCTCCTGTCTCCAGTGGCGTCATCGCCTAGATCGCGCCAGCGGCGCGCAGGGTCTGCAGGTCGCCCTTGCCCAGGCCCAGGTACTTGAGGTAGATGAGCTCGTTGTCCGCGCCCACCGGCCGGCAGGCCCACTTGATACGGGGCGGCGTCCGCGACAGCTTCCACGGCGGCGCCTGCAGGAGCAGCTCCCCGTAGTCGGGATCCTCCACCGTCCGGAGCACGCCGCGCTCTCTCCAGTGAGCCTCCCCGAGCACGTCCTGCGGCCGGTTGAGCCGCGCCGTGGCCACGGTCCCCGGGCCGCGCTTGTGGGTCATGTAGTCCTGGAAGCGGGTCAGGATCTCGTCCGCCGTCAGGTCGGCGGACCAGCGCTCCAGCTCCTGGTGGAGCTCCCGGGCCTTCAGGATCCGGTCGCGGGTGGTGGCGAAGCGCTCCTTCAGGTCGGGGCGCTCCATGATGTTGGTGAGGCCCGCGAAGTTGATGTCGGAGAAGCCCGCCACGAAGGCGTAGGAGTCGCGGGTCTTGACGAGCGTGTACGGGAAGACCTGGATGTGCAGGTCTCCCACTCGCTCGTGGATGCGCTGGTAGGCGTGGTACCAGAGCACGCCCACGTCGGAGAGGCGCATCTCGGCCTCCCCGGGGGCGAGGTCGATGAGCTGCCCCCGACCGCTCGCGACGCGCCAGTGCAGGGCCGCCAGCGCCGCCAGCACCCCGAAGGCCCCTCCCACGTACCAGGCCGCCCAGTTGCCCTGCCGGGTGGGTACCGAGGACTCGGCGGGCCCCGAGCCCTCGGCTTCCCCGGTCACGTAGGGCACGCCCGACATCGCCTGGTCGGTGATGTCGTAGTCCGGCATCGCCCGGGCCGCGCGCGGGCCGAACTGGCCGTGGGTGGAGACGGCGAGGTAGATCAGCCGGGGGTTCAGGACCGAGAGCTGGCGGTAGCCGACCCCCCAGGTGTCCATCTGGCCGGGCAGCTCGCTCTCGATCACGATGTCCATGTGGCGCGCCAGGCGGGCCAGCAGGAGCCGCCCCTGCTCGCTGCGGAGATCGAGCGTGATGTGCCGCTTGTTCCGCGCCTCCACGAGGTAGGCGAGCCCCGTGCCGCGGTGCTGCACCCCGCCCGGAGAGAAGAGGCGCGCCACGTCGCCCGCCGGCGGCTCCACGCGGATGACCTCGGCGCCGAACTCGGCCAGGATGGACGAGGCGAAGAGGGCGGCGAAGTTGCCGCTGGAGCAATCGAGGACACGGAGATCGTCGAGGGCCTCAGGCTTCTCGTGGGCGCGGGCGGGATCCGTGATCTCCCTGGCGAACTGGGGCCACGTCGTGGCGCGGGCGGCGTCGGTCATATCCGGGGCCCTCCCGTCCACTCGGCGGGCGGCCGGGCGCCGTTCCGGTCGGCCCACTGTCCGATGACCTTCCGTTCCTGGAGCGCCGCGATGGCTGACGGCGATAGCCCCAGCAGGCGGGTCAGCACGTCCTGATTGTGCCAGCCCACCGGCTTGGCCGCCCACTTGATCCGCGCCGGGGTCTCCGAGAGCTTGGCCGCCGGCCCCTGCTCCACCAGCTTGCCGTACAGCGGGTCCTCGTACTCCCAGACCGAGCCCCGGGCACGCAGGTGGTCATCCTCGAACTTGTCCCGGGCAGTGGCGACACGGACGGCGGCGAAGCCGTGCCGGGCCCCGGCGGCCTCCACCTCGGCGCGGGCGAGCTTGCCCGCCCAGCCGCGGATGCGGTCGAGCAGCGCCGTCATGTGCTCGGGCTTCTGCCGCTCGGGCAGCGTGGCGTAGCGCGGGTCGGCCGCCAGGCCGGGCTCGCCCATGGCCTGGCACAGTCCCTTGAACTCCGCATCACGCGCCGCCGCCACCGCCACGTACCCGTCGCGGGTGGAGAAGATGTCGGCCGGCACCAGCGCCTCGTCGCGGTTGCCCGCCGGCCCCCGATCCTGCCCGGTGAGACCGTGTCGCACCCAGGTCCAGTCCAGCGTCCGGATGAGCCCCTCGCTCTGCGCGAAGTCGACGAACTGCCCCTCGCCCGTCCGGTCCCGGTGATGGAGGGCGGCCAGCGCCGCCGTGGCGCCCATGAGCCCCCCGAACCAGTCGCCGATGAACATGCCGCAGAGGATGGGGGGGCGCCCGGGGAAGCCCGTGATGCCGATCATGCCGGAGACGGTCTGGGCCACGGCGTCGTAGGAGGCGCGCCCCTGGGAGAACGGGCCCCACTGGCCGAAGCCCGAATCGGCGACGTAGATGAGCCGCGGGTCGATCTCGCGCATCTGCCGGTAGCCCACCCCCCACTTGTCCAGCGTCCCCGCGCGGAAGTTCTCCACCAGGATGTCCGACTTGGCGGCGAGCTGCCTGAAGAGCGCCTTGCCCTCCTCCGCGTGCAGGTCGATGCCGATGTGGTACTTGGAGTGGTTCTCGGGGAAGAAGCCGATGGAGGCGTTCTGCCAGTACATGGCCTCCGGGGTCACGTAGCGCATGGTGTCGCCGCCAGGCGGCAGCTCCACCTTGACGACCTCCGCGCCCAGCTCGCCCAGGAAGTCGGCAGTGGTGGGGCCCAGGACCAGCGTCGTCAGCTCGAGCACCCGGATCCCGCGCAGGGCCTCGGGCTTGTCGAAGATCCTGGCGCGGTCGAAGAGGGCCGCCGTCCACTGGAAGTAATCCTGGGCCTGCCGTTCCGTCATCGGTGCTCCTCCCCTCGGCGTCCGGGATCTCTCGGTGGGTCGGGTCATGTCGGGCCCGACAGGCACGCGCAGGAGCCACTATAGCAGGGGAAATGCCGCGCTTTCAACGGTTTCGGGCCAGCCAAGATGCCCGGTTGCCGCTGCGGACCTTTTGGACTATGATCCCGCCACCACCGGGCCGGGACCCGAGCCCCCCGCGACGGCCCCGTGGGCCCGACCGGCAGCGCATGCTCGCACCGACAGGGAGGTGCCCCAATGACGCATCCCCGTAGACACCTGGTGTCCATCCTCGTGCTCGCGGCCTTCGCCTCCGCTCTCGCGTGGTTCCCCGCCGCCCCGGCCCTGGGGCAGGAGCGCACCGTCAAGATCGCCGGCCTGGGCGCCATGAGCGGCGTCATCCGCGGCTTCGGCATCAACTCCAAGGCCGTGTTCGACATGACCGTGGACGAGCTCAACAAGGCCGGAGGCATCAAGCTCGCCGACGGCAGCAAGGCCCGGATCGTCACCACGTTCGTCGACGAGCGGTGCAACGCCGAGGAGGGCATCTCGGTGGTCCGCAAGCTCGCCAGCGAGGACTGGCTGGTGGTCATCGGTCCGACCTGCTCCAACGTGGCGGAGCCACTCTTCGGGATCCTCCAGCAGAAGGTCGGGGCGGCGGGAGACTCGGGGCTGCAGTTCCCGATCTTCACGGACACCGCGATCAAGCCCGGCCTGGCCAAGATCTCGGAGTGGGCCTTCCGCAACGTGCCCCACGAGCCCACCATGTACAACCACCTCTTCAAGTGGCTCAAGGAGAAGCACCCCGACGTCAGGACCATGGCGGGGGGCGTGGAGAGCGACTTCGCCCACTCCAACTCCAACGCGGGCACCATGGAGGCCGCCGCCAAGGCCGCGGGCCTCGAGCTGCTGGGCTGGGAGAAGTGGCTCCTCACCGACACCGAGTTCTCGACCCAGGTGGGCAAGTGGCGGCGATCGAAGCCCGACCTGATCGCCATCTCCTCGCACCCCTTCACCCTCTGCGGCACGCTGCGCGAGATGAAGCGCCAGGGGGTCAAGCCGAAGGTGCTCGTGGGCCTCACCTCCTCGGCGACGCTGGAGACCATGGTGGGCTGCGGCCCCGAGGCCGAGGGGCTCATCATCCCCACGGGCTTCGCGCCTGTCACGCCGGAGGCGAAGCGGGTCGCCAAGGTCGTCACCGAGCGATACAAGGGCAACGTGGACATCCACTCGGCCGCGGTGTTCGAGAACCTGCAGGTCCTCAAGCGGGTCATCGAGACCTCCGGCGTCGAGGCCAAGCCCGGCACGGTGGCCCAGGACCGCCGCCGCATCCGCGATGGCCTCGCCAAGATCAAGGAGTTCGACGGGCTGCTCGGAAAGGTGAAGCGGCTGGATGACCGGGAGTCCCAGAAACCGTACGTCTTCGCCGTCGCGAAGACCTCGGACTGGGCCGTCCTCCACGACCCCAGGTAGGCAGCGAGACCCCGGCCGGCGGCGCACGCGCCCCTCCCCGCGCGGGTGAGGGGCGCGGCGCCGCCCCCCGCCGCCCCTCCATGACCGACCTCGCCCTGGACATCGTCCAGCAGATCCTCAACGGCTTCCTCTTCGGCTCGTCCTACGCGCTGGTCGGGATCGGCTTCACCATGATCTTCGGCGTCATGGACAAGCTCAACCTGGCCTTCGGCGTCACCGCGCTGGGGGGCGCCTACGTGGCGCTGGGCGTGTTCCACCTCAGCCGGGGCCCGTTCGTCCTCGTCTTCCTCACGGCCGTCGTCGCCAGCGGGCTCATCGGCCTCGTGGTGGAGGTGACGTGCTTCCGCTGGATGCCCCGCGACTATCCGCTCGCCCCGCTCATGGCGACGATGGGCATGCTCTTCTTCATCGACGAGGTGGTCTCCCACGCCACCCACGGCCGCCCCATGGCCTTTCCGGCGCCCATGGGGACCGCGATGCTGGAGGTGGGGCCATGGCTCCTGCGCGGCGATCTGGGCTTCATGTTCCTGGTGGCGCTGGCGGTCATGGGGCTCCTCTGGCTGCTCGTGTACCGGACGCGGCTGGGATTGGCCACGCGCGCGGTATCCCAGCAGCCGGTGGCGGCCCAGCTCTGCGGCATCGCGCTCCGGCGCGTGAACGCCTCGGTGTTCGTCCTGACCGGCATGATCGGGGGCGTGGCCGGGGCGCTCATCGGCTCGGCGGTGGGAAACCTCTCGCCGCTGCTCTCGCTCCCCCTCACCGTCAAGGGGCTCGTCACCGCGGTGCTCGGGGGGCTCGGCTCCATCCCCGGCGCCATCGTCGGGGGGCTCCTCCTCGGCGTCGTCGAGTACCAGGCGCTCTACTTCTTCGGCATCGGCTACCGGGACATGATCACCTACTTGATGCTCTTCGCCTTCCTGGTCTTCCGGCCGGGGGGCCTCCTCGGCCAGCGCGCGGGAGGCTGAGGGCGCCGTGGAGTTCTACCAGAGCCTGCTCACGCTCTTCGGCTTCCGCATCCTGCTGGGGCTCAGCGCCTACGTCGTGATCCTGACCGGCCAGATCTCCATGGCCCAGGCCGGCTTCTACGCCGCGGGGGCCTACGCGGCGGGCGCGGCCTCGGCCATGTGGGGGTGGCCGCTCCTGCCGTCCATCCTGCTCGGGGGGCTGGTGGGGGGCGTGCTCGGCTTCCTGGTGGGGTTCCCGGCGCTGCGGGTGCGAGGGCTCTTCCTCGTCATCGCCACCCTGGCCTTCACCGAGATCGTCCGCATGGCGTTCCTCAACCTCAAGTACACGATCCGGGTGGGGGAGCGCACCATCGGGCCGGCGGGCGCCGAGGGGTTCCGGGGTATCACCTACTACTACCAGCACGGCTGGGCCCCGTGGCACATCCTGCTCTTCACCTGGGCCTTCGTCCTCGCCGCGCTGCTGGCGTTCTGGGCCATTGACCGCTCGCGCGCGGGCGCCGTCCTGCGCGCCGTGGGCGAGGACGAGCTGGCCGCGGCCAGCGTCGGGATCAACCTCACCGGAGCGAAGGTCGCCGCCATGACCGCCGGCGGACTCGTGGCCGGCCTGGCAGGCGGGCTCTACGCCCACTACGCCACGTATGTCTCGCAGGAGGACTTCGGCGCCCTGCTGGCCGCCTTCGCCATCGCCTACCCGCTGGTGGGCGGGACCGGGAGCGTCCTGGGCCCCGTGGCGGGCGTGCTCTTCTTCTCCCTCCTCATCGACGGCCTGCGCTTCCTCGGCGACTGGCGCAACCTCCTCTTCGGCGCGCTGATCATCCTCATGATGAACCTGCGCCCCCACGGCATCGTCGACGTCGGCCTCGTCCGCCGGGCTGCCCGGCTCCTGCGTGCCCCGCGGCGCCCCGCCCATGCTGGCCCTTGAGCGGCTGAGCAAGAACTTCGGCGGCGTCCGCGCGGTCCAGGCCGTGGACCTTCGGGTGGAGCCACAGCAGATCCTCGGGCTCATCGGGCCCAACGGTTCGGGCAAGAGCACGGTGGTCAACCTGGTCACGGGCGTCTTCGCGCCCACCGAGGGGCGGATCCGGTTGCGGGACCGGGACATCGCCGGGTGGCCACCACATCGCGTGGTCGCCGCGGGCATCGCCCGGACCTTCCAGAACATCCGCCTCTTCGGCAACCTGACCGTGTGGCAGAACCTGTGGGTGGCTCAGAACGCCCACGCGCAGCGCGCCGGCGGGCTCCTCCGCCGCTGGCTGGGCGTGGATCGCTCCCGCATGAGGCAGATCGAGGCCACGCTGGACTTCTGCCGGCTCGGCGACAGGCGCGACGAGCTGGCGCGCAACCTCGCCTTCGGCGAGCAGCGCCGGCTCGAGCTGGCGCGCGCCCTGGCGGCGGAGCCGGATCTCCTCCTGCTCGACGAGCCCGCCGCGGGGATGAACGCCGCCGAGATCGACGACCTGCGGGAGCGGATCCTGGGGCTGAGACGGCGCGGCACGACGGTGGTCCTCATCGAGCACCACATGGAGCTGGTCATGGCGGTGGCGGACCGCGTGGCGGTGCTCAACTTCGGCGAGAAGATCGCCGAGGGCACGCCGGCCGTGGTCCAGGACGACGGACGGGTGCGCGAGGCCTACCTCGGCACGGGACGGACGGGCTGAGCCGTGCTCCAGACCCGAGACGTCGTCACCTCCTACGGCATGATCCGGGCGCTCAAGGGCGTGAGCCTCAGGGTGGCGCCGGGCGAGATCACGTGCATCCTCGGTCCCAACGGCGCGGGCAAGACGACGCTGCTCTACACCATCGCCGGCATCCTCCGCCCCCGCAGTGGCTCCATCACTTTCGAGGGGCGCGAGCTCGCCGGGCTGTCGGCCGACCGCGTCGTGACCCGCGGGATCTCGCTGGTGCCCGAGAATCGCCTGGTCTTTCCGCACATGACCGTCCGCGACAACCTGGTCGCCGGCGCCTACGGCCGGCTCCGGCGCGAGCGTGCCGCGGTGGGGGTGGATGTCGAGAGCATGTTCGCCCGCTTCCCCATCCTCGCCGCGCGCGCCCAGCAGCCGGCCGGGACGCTGTCCGGCGGCGAGCAGCAGATGCTGGCGGTGGCCCGCGCGCTCATGGCGCGCCCGCGCCTGCTCATGATGGACGAGCCCTCGCTGGGGCTGGCGCCAATGATCGTCGAGCAGATCTTCGAGATCGTCGAACGGCTCAACCGGGAGGGCATCACGGTCCTCCTGGTGGAGCAGAACGCGCGCATGGCGCTCGGCATCGCCCACCGCGCCTACCTCCTCGAGCAGGGGCGCATCGCGCTGTCCGGGACCGCCGCCGAGGTGGCGGCCGACGCAGCGGTGAGCCGGGCCTACCTCGGCATCACGGGGAGATAGTCCGCCGGTGGTCGCGGGGCTCCTGACCGCGCTCCAGGCGCTGGTGGACGGGGTCATGCTGGGCGCGACCTACTCTCTCCTGGGCCTCGGCTTCACGCTCGTCTTCGGCGTGCTCCGCCGCGTCAACCTCGCCTTCGGCGCCATCATCCTCGTGGGGATCTACGCCGGCAGCCACTGGCACCTCGCCTCGGGCTCGCGCGCGGGCGTCCTGGCGCTGACGGTGACCGGCGCCATCGCGGCCGGCTTCTACGTCGAGCGCTGCGCGCTCCGGCCGCTGGCGGCCCAGCCGGCCGTCTCCTCGATGATCGCCACCTTTGCGGTGTGGATGCAGCTGCAGGAGGCGGTCTCGCTCCTCTCGGTGAGCCGGACCCTGCCCTATCCCGGGCCGGCGTGGCTGCCCACCGTCGAGGCGGGCCCCCTGCTCCTCCGGGCCGACGGCCTCGTCATGTGGAGCGGGGCCATGGCCATCATGCTGGCCCTGTTCGCCCTGCTCCGCCGCACCCGGCTGGGTCGTGCCATGCGCGCCGTGGCGGACTCGGCAGAGGGGGCGGCCCTCATGGGTGTCAACGTGCGGGCCGTCGGCACCGCGGCCTTCGTCGTGGCCTCCGCAGTGGGAGGCGCGGCGGGCGCGCTCATCGCGGGCAGCCAGCAGCAGGTCACGCCCTACTTCGGCCTCTGGGCCACCGTGAAGGGACTGACCGCGATGCTCCTCGGCGGGGCGGGCTCGCTCCCCGGCGCTGTGCTGGGAGGCCTCGTGCTGGGCGTCGCCGAGACGGAGACCCTGGCCCTCCTCGGCGGCCAGTGGCGCGATCTCGCCACCTCCGCGCTGCTCTTCCTCGTGGTGGCGTGGCGGAGCCGTGTCGCCCGGGTCCCGGTGGCCGGAAGGCCGGGCGTTCGATCCGTCGCGGAGGAGACCCTCTGAGCGACTACGCCGTCTCGCTCCTCGCGCGGATCGGGATCGAGGCCTTCGTCGCGCTCTCGGCGTACGTCCTCCTCCTGGTCGGCAGGATCTCCTTCGGCCAGCAGGCCTTCTTCGTGATCGGCGCGTATGCCGGCGGCCTCGCCACCGCCGTCTGCGGGATGCCGATGCCGGCCGGGGTGGCCATCGGTGCCGCGGCCGGGGCGCTGGGCGGCGCGCTCCTGGCCGCACCCATGGCAGGCGCACGGGGGCTCGGCTTCGCGGCGGGAAGCCTCGCCTGGGGCGAGCTGGTCCGCGTGGCCCTGCTGGGCCTCCGCTTCCAGGTCCCGCTGGGAGGCGACCTGGTGGGGCCCGCGGGCCCCGACGGCTTCCGCGGCATCCGGGCGCTCTTCCTGAGCGGGCTCTCCCTGGGAGCGTACACGGCCGCCATCTGGGGGCTCCTGGCCGCCACGGCGCTGGCGCTGGCCTGGGTGATTCGCTCCCGGTGGGGCGAGGCGCTCCGCATGATCGGCGAGGACGAGAGCGCCGCCGCGGTGGTGGGCGTCCCGGTGCGCCGGGGGATCGCCTGGACGCTGGCGGCGGCCGGAGCGCTGGCGGGCCTCGGCGGGGCGCTCTTTGCCCACTACGCCACCTACGTCGAGCCCGGCCATGCCGACGTGATGCTGGGAGTCCACAGCCTCGCCTACGGGCTCATCGGCGGCCTCGGCACCCCCCTGGGCCCCATCCTCGGCGTGGCCATGGACGTGGGCCTGCTCGAGTCCTTCCGCTTCCTCTCCGGCTACAGGATGATCATCTTCGGCGGGCTCCTCATGGGCTTCCTCGCGCTGAGACCGCGGGGCCTGCTCGACGAGGTCACCGTGCACCGGTTCGCGGGCTGGCTCCGGAGAAGGCGACGGTGACCCTCGCCGTGGAAGGCCTCAGCGTCCGCTTCGGCGCCACCGCCGCCCTGAGCGGCGTCGGGCTCTCGCTCGACGCCCCGGTCCTCCTCGGCCTCGTGGGGCCCAATGGCGCCGGCAAGACCACCCTCCTGGACGCCATCGGTGGACTCGTGCGGCCCGAGGCGGGGCGGATCCATCTCGACGGCGTCGAGCTCACGGCCCTCCCCCCCGATGCCGTGGCCCGGCTGGGCGTGGCCCGCACCTTCCAGTCCCCGCGCATCTTCACACGCATGACCGTGGAGGAGAACGTGCGGGCCGGGCGCAGCGTGGACCCGGGGCCCTGGCTCGCGGCCACGGGCCTCGACAGGCGGCGGCACGAGCTGGCCGCTGCGCTGGGCCCCGCCGAGGCGGGCCGGCTCGAGCTGGCACGCGCCCTGGCGGGCGAGCCCCATCTCCTCCTGCTCGACGAGCCCTGCGGCGGGCTCAATGCCACCGAGACCGAGGCGATGGTCACGCTCCTCCAGCGCGCTGCCGCGCCCGGCCGCGCCGTCATCCTCGTCGAGCACAAGCTCGGCGTCATCGGTCGGCTCTGCAAGCGGGTCGCCGTGCTCCACCTGGGCGAGAAGATCTTCGACGGCCCGTCGGGAGGCCTGCACACCGACCCGCGGGTGCTGGAGGCCTATCTCGGGGGGAGGCGGGCCCCGTGAGGGCAAGGCTCCTCGTCCTGGCAATGCTGGCAACTGGCTGCGCCCCGCCGCCGCCCCAGTCCGTGGCCGTCTCCGTCTCCTGCGCCCCGGAAGGGCACGCCCTGCGGCAGGTCTGCATGCTCAGGATCACGGACCGCGCCACCGGGGCGCCCGTCCCGGGCGCCGCCGTGACGCTCTCCGCCGACATGCCCAGCATGCCGCTGGCCCACAGCGTCCCCGGCGTCCGGGCCGCTCCGGTGGCGGAACCGGGGATGTACCGGGGCGCCCTCGAGCTCGAGATGAAGGGTCGCTGGGTCGTGGCCGTGCGCATCGAGGCCCCGGTGAGCGATCAGGTCACCCACACCCTCGACATCGAGTAGGAGGCCGCTGAAAAAGGCCCATCCGCGGCGCTGGCGCGGGGAAGCGCTTGACGCGGAGCCTCTTTGGGCAGATCCTCTGGCGGGTCGAGGAGCGCGCCGGGACCGACGGGGCGGTCCACGAGGAAGCGAGACGACGAGCGGGCGTGAGGCTCGGGGCCGAGCGCTTTCCATAAGGAGGAACGGGCATGGCGACCAACCTGACTCCCTGGCAGACGGATCGGTGGTTCGTGAGCCCCTGGAACTTCGACCACGAGGTGATGCAGGGGACGCAGTTCCCGAAGCGGGTGAAGTTCCACGACGTGTGCCTGCGGGACGGCGAGCAGCAGGCCGGCGTGGAGTTCACCCCGGCCGAGAAGGTCCGCCTCGCCACGATGCTCGCCGAGGCGGGGGTGCACCGGATCGAGGCCGGCATGCCGGCCGTCTCCCCGGCGGATGCGCGAGCCATCAAGGAGATGGTGAAGCGGAAGCTGCCCGCCGAGATCTTCGCCTTCTCCCGCTGCATGAAGGAGGACGTGAAGCGGTCGGTGGACACCGGCGTGAAGGGCATTGTGATGGAGGTCCCTTCCAGCGAGCACATCATCCAGTACGCCTACAAGTGGACACTCGATCACGCGATCGAGACCAGCATCGAGGCCACACAGTACGCCAAGTCGCAGGGCCTCTACGTGGTGTTCTTCCCGATCGACGCCTCCCGGGCCGAGATGAGCTGGTACCTGAAGATCATCGAGCAGGTGGCCACCCAGGGGCACATGGACGCCCTCGCCCTGGTGGACACCTTCGGCGTGCTGTCGCCGCACGCCGTCCGCTACTTCGTGCGCCACACCCGCGAGCGGATCAAGAAGCCCCTGGAGACCCACTTCCACATGGACTTCGGCATGGGCGTGGCCAACACGCTGATCGCAGTGGCGGAGGGCGCGGAGATGATCCACTCCACCATCTCCGGCATCGGGGAGCGCGCGGGGAATGCGCCCACCGAGGACACACTCCTGGCGCTGCTCACCATGTACGGGGTCGACACGGGCATCAAGACCGAGCGCCTCACCAAGCTGTCGCGGTACGTGCGCAAGATTGCCGGGCTCGCGATGCCCTCGAACCGGCAGATCGTGGGGGACATGCTCTTCGACATCGAGTCCGGGATCATCGCCAGCTGGTACAGGAACGCGGGCAAGGAGCACTTCCTGGAAGTGTTCCCGTTCCACCCGAAGCTGGTGGGACAGCGGATGCCGCGCGTGGTGCTGGGAAAGAACAGCGGCCTGGATTCCATCCGGATGCACCTGGAGCGGATCCGCGTCAAGGCCACCGAGGACCAGGTCAACGACATCCTCGCGCGGGTCAAGACCGCCTCCCTGCAGAAGAAGGGCCTCCTCGACGACAGGGAGTTCCGCCGGATCGTGAAGCAGGTCGTGCGCCCATGAAGCTCGTGCGCTTCTCCCAGAATGGTCGTGCCCCCCGCCTCGGGTGCTTCATGGGCCCGGAGCGCGTCGCGGACCTGGCCGCGAGCTGCGCCGCCTACCTCGCCGACAAGGGCGTGGTCCGCGCCGGGGCCATCGCCGCGGCGCTGTTCCCGCAGAGCACGCGCGGCTTCCTCGAGGGCGGCGTGGCCACCCAGGAGATGCTCGCGCAGATGATCGACGCGACGCAGGCGGGACGCTTCGACCCGGTGTCCCACCCGGCCGGCTCGGTCCGCCTCCATGCGCCCATCGCGGACCCCGGCAAGTTCATCTGCATCGGCCTCAACTACAGGGACCACGCCGCCGAGGGGGGCAACCCCCTGCCCAAGCAGCCGCCGATCTTCCCCAAGTGGGCCAACGCCATCCTCGACCCGGGTGAGCCCATCCTGAGGCCGCGCGGCGAGACCAGGCTCGACTGGGAGGTGGAGCTGGGCGTCGTCATCGGGCGCACCGCCCGACACGTGCCGCGGGCGCAGGCCCTCGAGCACGTCTACGGCTACACCATCGTCAACGACGCGAGCGCGCGCGACTTCCAGTTCCACACGAGCCAGTGGGCCTCGGGCAAGATCGCCGACACGCTGGCGCCGGTGGGCCCGTACATCGCGGACCGCGCCGAGATCCCCGACCCGAACGTGCTCGAGCTCAAGACCTGGGTCAACGGCACCCTCATGCAGGACGGGACCACGCGGAACTTCATCTTCGACGTCGGCTACCTCATCGAGTACCTGTCGAGCATCATGACGCTGGACCCGGGAGACCTCATCGCCACGGGCACTCCCGCCGGGGTCGGCTTCTCGCGCAAGCCGCCCATCGTGCTCGCGCCCGGCGACACGGTGCGGCTCGAGATCACCGGGCTCGGCGTCCTCGAGAACCCGGTGAAGGACGCCTGAGCCGGGGCGCGCCATGGACCTCGACCTGCTGCGAACGCTCGTGGTGGGTCACTCCACGAAGATCGTGCTGTGCTCGCTGGACGGCCTGGGCGGCCTGCCCCGCCCCGGGACCACCCAGAGCGAGCTGGCGTCCGCGCGCCTCCCGAACCTCCACGCGCTGGCGGCGCGCTCGGCCTGCGGGCTGATCCGCCACGTGGGCCCGGGCATCACGCCCGGCAGCGGGCCCGGGCACCTCGGGCTCTTCGGCTACGATCCGCTGCGCTATCCCGTGGGCCGCGGCGTGCTCGAGGCGCTCGGCATCGACTTCGCGCTGCGCCCGGGCGACGTCGCGGCGCGGGGAAACTTCTGCAGCGTCGATGGCGGGGGCCGCATCACCGACCGCCGCGCCGGACGGATCCAGACCGAGGTGTGCGCGCGCCTCGTGGAGCGGCTACGCCAGATCCGTCTGAAGGGCGTCGAGGTGCTGGTGGAGCCGGTCAAGGAACACCGCTTCGTCCTCGTGCTGCGGGGACCGGGCCTCTCCGGCCGGCTCTCCGAGACCGACCCGCAGGGGCTCGGCGTCCCGGCGCTCGAGGCCCGCGCGCTCGGGCCCGAGGCCGAGAAGACCGCCGCCCTCGTGAACCGCTTCGTGGCGGCCGCGCGCCCGCTCCTGGCGGACGCGGCTCCGGCGAACATGCTGCTGCTGCGGGGCTTCGACAGCCAGCCCGCGCTGCCCCGCTTCCCCGAGGTCTTCGGCCTCAGGGCGGCCGCCGTCGCCGCCTACCCCATGTACCGGGGACTGGCGCGCCTCGTGGGGATGGAGGTGCTCGCGACGGGGAGCACCCTCGCCGACGAGGTCGCCACGCTACGGGAGCACTGGAGCGCTCACGACTTCTTCTTCCTGCACTACAAGGACACGGACAAGGCCGGCGAGGACGGCGACTTCGACGCCAAGGTCGCGGCGCTGGAGCGCTTCGACGCGCGCCTGCCCGACATCCTCGCGCTCGGGCCCGACGTGCTCGTGGTCTCCGGGGATCACGCGACCCCTTCCATTCTCAAGGGGCACGGCTGGCAGCCGGTGCCGACGCTCATCTGGAGCGAGTACTGCGGCGCCGACCCTGTCAGGCACTTCACCGAACGGGCCTGTGCGGCCGGGACCCTGGGGCTCCTGCCCGCGCAGGATCTCATGCCGCTTGTGATGGCCAACGCCCTCCGGCTCACGAAGTTCGGAGCCTGAACGCCCGGCGGCACGCCCATGCTGCGCCAGAGATCGGGTTCCAGCCTCTGCTACGCCTGCGGCAAGCTCAACCGGGTCGACGCGGCCGTGTGCTTCTACTGCGGCAGGAGGAACCCCGGGCTCTGGGGATTCGGCCCCTGGCTCGGGCGGCTCGCCGGCCGGCTGGACTTCGCTCGCATCGTCACCGTGGTCTGCGTCGCGGCGTATGCCGCCGCGATCCTGCTGGATCCGGCCGCCGCCCTGCGTCCCCGGGGCCTCTTCGATCTCCTGTCGCCGAGCGGGGCGGCGCTCCTGGCGCTGGGCATGACGGGGGCCTACCCCTGGCAGCTGGGGCACTGGTGGACACTGCTCACGGCCGCGTACCTGCACGGCAGCCTGCTGCACATCGCCTTCAACCTGCTCTGGATCCACCAGCTAGCCCCGGCCGTCGAGGAAGTGTACGGGCGCTCCCGCCTCGTCCTGATCTTCACGGGGGGCGGGGTGCTCGGCTTCGTGCTCTCCAACTGGGCCGGCGTGGGCACGACCATCGGCGCCTCGGGAGCGGTGTTCGGGCTGCTCGGCGCCATGGCGGCCTACGGCCGGAGCCGCGGGGGCCTCTTCGGGATGGCGGTGTTCCGCCAGTACTGGCAGTGGGCCGTGATCCTCTTCATCATGGGCTTCCTCATGCCCGGGGTGAACAACTTCGCCCATGCGGGAGGCTTCGTCGGCGGCTACCTGGCGGCCCTCGCCCTCGGCCACGGCGACGGGCGCGTGGAGCGGGGAATGCACGCCCTCGCGGCCGCCGCGGTCGTGGCCCTCACGGCGCTGGCCTTCGCCCTCGCAATCTGGACATCCCTCGGGGCATGACCCCGGGGGCCCGGAGGTGCTCTCGATGACAGCTGCGTACTCCACCACACGGCCCCGGCGCGGGGCCCCCGGCGCTCCATGACAGCCGCGGCGCTGCCCCTCGCGTGGGTCCTGCCCTTCGCCGGCATGCTCCTGGCCATCGCCATCTGTCCGCTCTGGGTGCCCCACTGGTGGGAGCACAACCGGAACAAGTTCCTCCTGTCCTGTGCCCTCGGCGCCCCCGTGCTCGTCCTGTACCTGACGCGGGAGCCTCATGCGCTGGTGGCCACGGCCGAGGAGTACGTGTCCTTCCTGATGCTGCTCGCGAGCCTCTACGTGATCACGGGAGGCATGCTGCTGCGGGGAGACCTCGAGGCGACCCCGCTCACCAACACGGCCTTCCTCGCGACGGGGGCAGTGCTGGCGTCGTTCATCGGGACCACGGGCGCCTCGATGGTGCTGATCCGGCCCCTGCTCCAGACCAACCGGGAGCGGAAGCGGGTCAGGCACACCGTGATCTTCTTCATCTTCCTCGTCTCCAACATCGGCGGCCTGCTCACGCCCCTCGGCGATCCCCCGCTCTTCCTGGGCTACCTGCGCGGAGTCCCGTTCACGTGGACGTTCCGGCTCTGGCTTCCCTGGCTCATCGCTGTCGGAGCCCTGCTGCTGACCTACTTCATCTGGGACTCGATCCAGCACGCGCGCGAGTCGCTGCCCGCCCTGAAGCGGGACCGCGCCGAGATCCAGCCGCTGCGCGTCCGGGGCGGGCTCAACGCGCTGCCGCTGGCCGGCGTGGTGCTGTCGGTGGCCTTCCTCCACTCCCCGTGGCGCGAGGTCGCGATGGTGGCCCTCGCCGGCCTCTCGCTGTGGCGGACGCCGCGGGAGGTCCACCGCGCCAACGGCTTCACGAGCTACCCCATCGTGGAGGTGGCGGTCCTGTTCTTCGGGATCTTCCTCACCATGATCCCGGCGCTGGAGCTGCTCCGCCTGCGCGGGGGCGAGCTCGGGGTGCGGGAGCCCTGGCAGTTCTTCTGGGTCAGCGGCGCCCTCTCGTCGTTCCTGGACAACGCGCCGACCTATCTGACGTTCCTCTCGCTGGCCCAGGGGCTCCACCTCGCCGACGAGGTCGTGGGGGTCACCCATGCCGTCCTGGCCGCCATCAGCGTGGGATGCGTGTTCATGGGGGCCAACTCCTATATCGGCAATGCGCCCAACTTCATGGTCAAGTCCGTCGCCGAGGAGGCCAAGGTCCGGATGCCCTCGTTCTTCGGCTACATGGCGTACAGCCTGGGCGTCCTCGGCCCCCTCTCTCTCGTGGTGACATTCCTTTTCCTGTGACCCCGATGCGGTACGTGCTTCTCTGTCCCGACCACCTTCTCGAGCCCCTGGCGGGTCATGCCGCCCTGCCGGGCGACTCCGCGGTCTACCTGGTCGCCAGGCGCGCGCTTCGCGCCCAGCTCGCCCGGCGCGGAACGGCCGCCACGGTCGGAAACCTGGGCGACACCGCCTTCCTCCGGCGGGCCCTGAGGGGCAGCCGGGGCCCCGCCGTCGTGGGGGCCCCGCCCGGCCGTCTCCCCCAGGTGCTGAGGGCCCTGCGGGAAGCCCTCGGGGATGTCCCGGTCCTGGCAGTGACCGGCGAGGCCCGGCCGCTGCCCGGGGCTACCGCCGTGCCGCTGGCCGCCTTCGGGGAGCAGGTGATCCGGCCGGCGGTGGAGCGGGCTCTCAGCCGCACGCGGGTGGAGCGCATCCGGCGGCACTTCGAGGGCGCCGAGCGGGTCCTCATCCTGATGCAGGACGATCCGGACCCGGACGCCATCGCCTCGGCGCTGGCCCTCAAGACCCTCCTGGGCCGCACCCGCACCTCGGCGCACCTCTGCACCTTCGGCAGCATCACGCGTCCCGAGAACCTGACCATGTGCAAGATCCTCGACATCGCGGTGGAGGAGATCAGCGCCCAGGCGCTGGATCAGTTCGACCGCGTGGCGATGGTCGACGTGCAGCCCTCCTTCCTCGAGGAGCGCTTCCACGGTGTGGACCTCGTCATCGACCACCACCCGGTGGAGCGTCCGATCAAGGCGCGCATCCGCGACGTGCGCCCGTCCTACGGCGCCACCTCCACGATCCTGGTGGAGTACCTGCGGGCCGCCGACGTGAAGGTGACCCAGCGGCTGGCCACCGCGCTCCTGTACGGGATCAAGTCGGATACGCTGGGGCTCGAGCGCGGCGGCTCGCGGGCGGATCTCGAGGCCTTCGCGTACCTGTACCTCCTGGCGAATCACAGCGCGCTCCGACGGATCGAACGGCCCGAGCTGTCGGACGCGGCACTGGATGTGCTGGCGCACGGGCTGGCCCGCCGCCGCGTCCTGGGCGGGGTGTTCTTCTCCCATCTGGGCACCGTCACCATGGCCGAGCTGATCCCGCAGCTCGCGGACTTCGGGCTCCAGGCCGAAGGGGTGGAGTGGTCGGTGGTCTCCGGCGTCGTCGGGGACCAGGTCCACATCTCCATCCGCAACGTGGGCTACGTGAAGAGCGCGGGAGAGGTGGCGCGGGCGGCGTTCGGTGACCTCGGCCCGGCCGGCGGCCACCGGACCATGGCCAAGGCGGTGGCCCCTCTCGCCAGCCTGACCGGGGGCGAGGAGGCCGGCGCCGGGCAGGGCTGCCCGGAGCAGATCGTCCACCGGGTCCTCCGTACCCTCGGCCGGACGGGCAGGAGGTGAGCATGGTCATCGCCTATGTCCTCGTGGCGCTGGTCGGAGGGGGCATCGCCGCCTTCGCGCTGCAGAACCTGGATCCCGTCGTGGTCCGCTTCCTGGTCTGGCGCATCGAGGGCATCCCGTTGGCGATGGTCATCCTGCTCTCCCTCGTCACCGGGATGCTCCTCGTGGCGGTGGCGGGCGCAGTGCCGTACGTCAAGCTCAGGCTCAGGGTGCGCCACCTCGAGAGCCGGGCCGCCCAGCTCGCCGCGGCCGGTGGGCGCCCCGAGACCGGCCCGATGTCTCGGTAGGCATCGACCCGTGGAATCCACCGAGCGGCTGAGCGAGACCATCCGGGACCTCCTGGAGGCTGGCCGCCACGAGCGGCTGGCGCAGATCCTCAAGGAATCCCACGCCGCCGACGTCGCCGCGGCGCTCCGGGACCTCCCCGTCCCGGACCAGGTCACACTCTTCCGGCTGGTGAACCGCGAGCAGGCGGGCGGCGTGCTGGCCGAGCTGGACGATCAGCCGCTGCTGGAGCTGGTCCGGGCCCTCGATGAGCTGGAGATCTCGGGCATCCTCGACCGCATGCAGCCGGACGACGCCGCCCAGGTCCTGGATGAACTGCCCGAGGAGCAGGCGGAGAAGGTCCTGGACCTCATGAAGGAGGAGCAGTCGGAGGAGGTCCAGGAACTCCTCGAGCACGGCGAGAAGACCGCCGGCCGCATCATGTCCCCCGACGTCCTTGCCGTCCACGACGGCGACACGGTGGGACAGGCCATCGAGCACGTGCGGCAAGCGCCCACGGCGGAGTCGGCCCACTACCTCTACGTGGTCGACGACCACGAGCACCTGGTGGGCGCCCTGCCCCTCCGTCGCCTCATCACGACCGACCCGGCCACGCCAGTGGGGCTCCTCTGCCAGGGCGAGGTGCTGAGCGTCACGCCCGAGATGGACCAGGAGGAGGTCGCCCGGCTCGTGGCCAAGTACGACATCGTGGCCGTCCCCGTGGTGGACCGCGACCACCGGCTCCTCGGCGTGATCACCGTGGACGACGTCATCGACGTCATCCGCGAGGAGGCCACCGAGGACATCCAGCGGCTGGGGGGGGCGGCCGGCGACGAGACGGTCTTCGACCCCGTCCGGGCGGTATTCGGCAAGCGGCTGCTGTGGCGGTTCATCAACCTCGGCACGGCGATCCTGGCGGCCTCCGTCATCGGCCTCTTCGAGGGGTCCATCCAGTCGCTCGCCACGCTCGCGATCTTCATGCCCATCGTGGCCTCCATGGGGGGCATCGGCACCACCCAGACGGCCACGGTCGTCGTGCGGGGGCTCGCGCTGGGCGACATGACAGCCGCCCACCTGTGGCGGGTCCTCCGGAAGGAGCTCCTGCTGGGGCTTGCCACGGGGCTGGCGAACGCGGTGGTCATGGGGGTCATCGCCTACCTCTGGAAGGGGCAGGCGCTGCTGGCCCTCATCATCGGCGCGGCGCTGGTCATCAACATGCTCGTGGCGGCGGCGGTGGGCGTGACGATCCCGCTGGCCCTCAAGGTGTTCCGCATCGACCCGGCCATCGCCTCGAGCGTCATCATCACGACCTTCACGGACGTCTGCGGCTTCTTCTCGTTCCTGGGCCTGGCGACTCTCCTCATCCGGTTCCTCCTTTAGTCGCGCGGCGCAACAAAGCACTTGGCAACGCCACGGCCGATGTGCTAATTGTTCACCCGCCGGACCGCAGCCTCCCCGGACAGCGGTGAGAGCGGAAGCGAGGAGGGCGTCAGGCGTGGACGGCGCTCTGGAGAAGAGGCAGGTCAAGCGGGCGTACAAGCTGTATGCCCCCGCCTACGACTTCGTATTCGACTGGATCTTCCACCCGGGCCGCGAAGCCGCCATCCGGCTCCTCGACGTGCGCCCGGGCCAGCACGTGCTCGAGGTCGGCATCGGCACCGGGCTGAACCTGCCCCTCTATTCCCCGCGGTGCCGGCTCACCGGCATCGACCTCTCCGAGGAGATGCTCCGCAAGGCGCACGAGAAGGTCGAGGAGCTGGGCGCCACCAACGTCACGCTGCGGGCCATGGACGCCACCGTCATGGAGTTCGCCGACGACGAGTTCGACTCGGCCGTGGCGACGTACACCATCAGCGCGGTGCCGGACCCGGTGGCCGTGCTGCGCGAGATGCGCCGCGTGGTCAAGCCCGAGGGCAACATCGTCGTCCTGAACCACTTCCGGAGCGAGCGTCCCGTGATGGGACGGCTGGAGGATCTCGTGGCTCCGGTCTGCACGCGTCTCGGCTGGAAGTCCAACCTTCCGCTCGAACCGCTCCTCCAGCGGGTGGGGCTCATCCCGGACATCTCCACCAAGGTCAACCTCTTCAACGGCTGGCGCCTCATCAAGTGCGTGAACCGGAAATAGGCTGAGCCCCTCGCGACCTGCCGTCGTGGCGCGGATCGCGCTGCTGCTCCTCGCGCTCCTCCTCGCCGCCCCCACGCTGCTCGGTGGCTGCCGCCTCGCCACCGCGACGCTCTTCCTCGTCGAGTTCCTCTCCGACGGGGGCTGGCCCCTCCTCAGCGCCGTGACGCGCCCCCCGGTGGTCCGCGCCCTCCCGGCCGCGGCCGGCGGTCGCCCGGTGCCCGTCGACCTGTTCACCCCCCGGCGCCTCTCCCGGCCCCCCGGGCTGGTGCTCGTGCACGGCCTTGCCGCCGCGGGCAAGGACGACGACCGGCTCCGCGGGGCGGCGGCGCTCCTGGCCCGGGCCGGCTGGGCCGTGGCGGTGCCCACGGTGGCCGGCCTCACGCGCTTGCGCCTCCGGCCCGACGATGCCGATGCCGTGACGGCGGCGGCGCGGGCCCTGCGCCGTGAGGGCGCGCCATCGGTCGCCCTCATGGCGGTCAGCGTCGGCGCAGGTCCAGCACTCCTGGCCGCGGGTGATCCCGCCCGCGCGCCCGCGCTCTCGGCCGTCCTCGCCCTCGGCGGCTACGCCTCGGCCCGGGAGCTGCTCCGCTACACGCTCACGGGCGGCTACGCCTTCGGGGCCGCGCGCGGGCGGGGGGCGCCCGACGAGGCGGCCATCGCTCAGTTCGCGGCCGCGAACGGGGAGCTGATGGACGAGGCGGGGCGGCGGCTCGTGGCGAACCGCGACCCGGCGCGGGTGGATGCCCTCCTCGCGGCGCTGCCTCCCGCCTCGCAGCGCCTGCTCGCCGCGCTCTCGCCGGAAGCGAGCGTGGGCCGCATCCGCGCGCCGCTCTTCCTCGTCCACGGCACGGAGGATCCGGCGGTGCCTTACTCGGAGACGCTGCGGCTCGCGCGCGCGGCCAGGCTCTCGGGCCGCCCGGCGCGCGTGACCATCGTCGGCGCCGTGGGCCACGTGGAGCCGGGGACCGGAGTGCGCTGGCGGGACCTGGCGCGGCTGTGGGGAACCTTCTACGCCTTCGCGGTCACTTCGGCCGGCCCAGCCCCATGAGCGTCATGGCATCGCGCACCGGCTCGTAGTCCTGGTCGGCAGCCTCGGTGAAACCGTCGATGTCGTAGAGCTGCTTCAGCAGCGCCGCGTGCTCGGGGCCCTTGATGGCCAGGAGCGCGCGCCTGATCCGGGCCACGGCCTCCGGCGGCAGCCCGGGGCGCGCGCAGATCCCGGCTTCGGGGATCTCCGGCGTCTCGGCCACGAACGCGAGCTGGGCGATGAGGGCGGGGTCCTTCAGGTGCAGCTCCGGCGCCTTGTCGAAGGAGACGGCCGCATCGACCCGCCCCGTGAGCAGCGAGCGCAGCGCCGCCTCGTGGGTCCCCGCGAACAGCGCCTCCTTGAAGAAGGACTTCGGGTCGCGGTCCTTGACGAGCCCCTTCTTGACGAGCAGCACCATGGGGTAGATGAAGCCGGAGCTCGAGGCCGGGTCCACGAAGGCCACCGTCTTGCCCCGCAGCTCCTCGAGGCGCTTGAGGCCGGCGCTCTTCCGCACGTAGAACCTGGCGGTATAGGCCACCTTCCCCTGCCAGATGTCGCGCACCAGGATCTGGCAGCCCGCCTCGCGGCTGGCCAGCACGTAGCCCACCGGGTGCACGAAGGCGAGGTCCACGCGCCGGCTCCGGAGCGCCTCCACCACCCCCGCGTAGTCCGAGGCCACCTGGGCGCGCACGGGCACCCCCGAGAGGCGTGTCAGCGTCTTGGCGAAGGCCTCCCCGGCCTCCTGCAGGGCGGACGGATCGCGCGAGGGCGTGAGCGCGATGATGAGCGGCTGCTCCGCCGCCCCCGCCGTCCCCCAGGGTGCGGCCATGGCCGCGACCATGCCCGCCACCAGGACCCCGAGCCCGCGCCAGGTCATTCGGCGAACCCGACGCCGGCGGCGCCCTGGAGCGGCTCGGCGTCGTCGTCGCGCCGGATGCCCCAGGCCGCGAGCCGGGCGAGGAGCGTGTTGCGGTGCACGCCCAGGCTGCGGGCGGCTCGGCTCTGGTTCCAGCCCTCCCGCTCCAGCGCGCGCAGGATATAGGCCTGCTCGAAGCGATCGCGCGCCTCCTTGAGCGTGAGCGCAGCGGCCGCGGCCTCTCCCGCGCCCCGGGCGGCCCCGTCGTGGAGCGCCAGGTCCAGCGGCAGGTCGTCGAGCCGGATGACGGGGCGCGAGGCCAGCGCCACGCTCCGCTCGATCACGTTCTCCAGCTCTCGTACGTTGCCGGGCCAGTCGTAGGTCTGCAGGGCCGGCAGCGCCCCGCGCGAGATGCCGCGCACGTCCTTCTTGAACTCCCGGGAGTACTTCCGGACGAAGTGGTCGGCCAGGACGCCGATGTCCTCCTTCCGCTCCCGGAGCGGTGGCAC
Source organism: Candidatus Rokuibacteriota bacterium (assembly GCA_016188005.1). Lineage (NCBI taxonomy): Bacteria > Candidatus Rokuibacteriota > Candidatus Rokuibacteriota bacterium. The sequence goes on from JACPIQ010000014.1 coordinate 49,490, forward strand.
GGACAGCGGCACCACGTTCAGCCGGTAGTAGAGGTCCTCGCGGAACTCGCGGGCCCGGATGCGCTGCCTGAGGTCCACGTTGGTGGCGGCGATGATCCGTGCGTCCACCGGGATCGTGCGGGTGCCGCCGAGGCGTTCGATCTCCCGCTCCTGGAGCGCCCGCAGGAGCTTGGCCTGCAGCTCCACGCGCAGGCTTCCCACCTCGTCCAGGAAGAGCGTGCCGCCGTGGGCCAGCTCGAACCGCCCCAGCTTGCGCGCGTGCGCCCCGGTGAAGGCCCCCTTCTCGTGACCGAAGAGCTCGGACTCCAGCAGGGTGTCCGGGATGGCCGCCAGGTTGACGGCGACGAAAGGCTGGTCCCGGCGGGGGCTCTGCCGGTGGATGGCGCGGGCCACCAGCTCCTTGCCGGTGCCGCTCTCGGCCGTGATCAGCACGGTGGCGTGGGTCTGGGCGACCTGGGCGATGGCCTCGTAGAGCCGCACCATCGAGGGATGCCGCCCGACCAGGGCGTCGAAACCGAGGGTCCGGTCCAACTCGGCCCGCAGGTAGCACACCTCGCGCTCGAGCACCCGCTGCTGGGCCGCCTGCCGGACCAGCAGCAGGATCTCGTCCACGTCGAAGGGCTTGACGAGGTACTCGTAGGCGCCGGCCTTGATGCAGTCGACCGCCGTGCGGACATCCGGCACCGCCGTCATGAGGATGACGGGGATGGAGTCGTCGAGCGCGAGGATGCGCGGCAGGACGGCGGGCCCGCTCTCGCCCGGCAGCCTCACGTCGAGGAGCACCACGTCCACCCGACGCGACTTGAGGATCTGGAGCCCCGCGGCGCCGTCCTCGGCCTCGAGGACCTCGCACTCGTACTTGAGGATCTCGGCGAGCGACTCGCGCACGCCCGGGTCGTCGTCGACGACGAGCACGACGGGAAGCGGCTTGTAGACCGCCGACGGGTCGGGTGTGGAGGTCACGGGGACTCGGAGCTACTGCCGCTCGGGGGCCTTGAGGACGACGTACTCGTAGGCCCCGCCACCCCGCTGGACGTAGACGGGGACCACCTCCCCGGGCTTGACCGAGGCCATGATCCGGCGGAAGCTCACCAGGTCGGCCACCGTCTGGCGATTCACCTCGAGGATCGCGTCCCCTTGTCGGATGCCGGCCGCCGCGCCCGAGCTGCCGGGCACCACCTCCGTCACCACCACGCCCGCCCTCGCCGACAGGCGGAAGCGCTCTGCCGCCTCGGGGGTCAGGGACTCGACGGTGAGCCCGAGGCTCTCCTCCTTCTGCAGCGCGGCGACAGGGATCTCCTCGCCCGGCTGCTCGCCGATCTTCACGCTGAGCCGCGCCGGCCTGCGGTCGCGGATCACGGCCAGCGCCGCGGGATATCCGGGGGCCACCGCGGCGACGCGCTTCTGGAGGTCGGTGATGTCCTTGATGGCGGCGCCCGCGAACTCGACGATGACGTCGCCGGGCTTCATGCCGCCCGCCTCGGCGGGGCTCCCCACCATCACGTCCGAGACGAGGACCCCGTGGGCTGCGGACAGGCCGAACCCCGCGGCCAGGTCGTCGGTGAGGTCCTGGATGACGATGCCGAGCCACCCGCGGACCACCCGCCCCCTGGCGATGAGCTGCGCCATGACATCACGGGCCATGTTGACGGGGATCGAGAAGCCGATCCCCTGCCCGGTGGCGACGATGGCGGTGTTGATGCCGATCACCCGCCCTTGCAGGTTGAGCAGCGGCCCGCCGGAGTTCCCGGGATTGATGGAGGCGTCGGTCTGGATGAAGGCTTCGTAGGTGGCCACGCCGACCCGCGTGCGCCCGGTGGCCGAGATGATGCCCACCGTCACCGTCCGGTCGAGCCCGAAGGGGTTGCCGATGGCGATGGCCCACTGCCCGACGCGCAGGGCGTCGGAATCGCCCAGCGCCGCCACGGGCAGCGAGGCGGGCGGCGCCTCGATCTTGAGCACTGCGAGGTCGCTCTTCGGGTCCCGCCCCACGAGCGTCGCCTTGAACTTGCGATCGTCGGAGAGGCGCACCTCGATCTCCGCGGCGTTCTCCACGACGTGGTTATTGGTCAGGATGTAGCCCTGCCGATCCACGATGACGCCGGAGCCCGCGGCGCGTCCCTCGTCCCGGGGTCCCCGGCGACGGAAGTAGCGGTCGAAGAACTCGGGCCCGAAGTACTCCTTGAAGCGCTGCTCGACGTCGGGCCCCTCGCCGCTCTCGGAGGGCGCCGCCTTCCTGGGCTTCACGCTCACGTTGACCACGGAGGGCATGACGCGGTCGGCGACCGAGACGAAGGCGCGCTCCAGCGCCTGCAGCACGCGCTCGGGCTCGGCCGCCGCCGGCCCCTTCGGCGGGGGCCCCGTCTGGGCCGACACCGTCACCGCCGACAGCAGGGCGGCGGCGAGAAGGAGGACGGGGTGCAGCAGCGCGCTCCGACGCAGGCTCATGGCTCTCTCTCCGGCGGCCATCTTACTCCGGGGGCGTCGGCATCGCCAGCGTCCCGCTGAGTGTCACCTCCAGGATACGTCGGGTGTCCGGTGTCACGGGCGCCGCTCGGCCGCGCCGCAACCCCGCCACCCACAGGATCTCGCCTCCGGTCTCGAGCAGCGGGATCCGGTCGCGCTCCCAGCGCGGGATTCCCGCCTCCATGAGGAAGGCCTTCAGCCGGCGCTGGCCGGGTCCGCCGAAGGGCGCGAAGCGGTCGCCGGGCCGGCGCCCGCGGACGGTGAGGTCGGCGGGCAGGCGGTCGGCGTCGAACACCACCGTGCGCGGGCCGGGCGGTGGCAGCCACCCGGGCGGCCGGCTGAGACTGCGGGCCTCGAGCGAGAGCCCCACCTCGGGGAGCGCGATGGCCCCGGGCAGCCGCCAGGAGCGCGCGACCAGGCTCGCGCCGCCGGGGAGCCCGATGCGCAGCCAGCCGCCGCTGCGCTCCAGGGCCATCGCTCCCAGGCGGACCTGACGGCCCGGCGCGGCGGGGTCCAGCAGCTGACGGAGCGCGCGGTGCGCATGGGCGCGGAGCGGCGTGGCCACGCCCAGCCGCAGGAGCGCGCCGCGCAGGACCCCGGCGGCCACCTCCCCGGGCAGCGCCGCCAGGGCCGCGGCCGGCAGCAGGAGCCCCGACTCGCGCGCCTCGGCGAGTCGCCCGAGCTCCGCGGCGGCCCGCGCGTCGAGCCCCGAGACAACCTCGCGGGCGACGGCGGCGCCACGACAGAGGGCGCGGATCACGTCGGCGTCATAGGCCTCGGCGAGAAACGGGAGCACCTCGTGCCGGATGCGGTTGCGGAGGAAGCGCGGATCGCGGTTGCTCCTGTCCTCGACCCAGGGGATGTCGTGGGCGCGCAGGTGGGCCTCGATGGTCCGCCGCGGCGTCTCGAGCAGCGGCCTGATGTACGGACCCCGCCTGGCGGGAATGCCGGCCAGCCCCCGCGGTCCGGCGCCCTCGAGGAGGCGCATGCAGACGGTCTCGGCCTGATCGTCGGCGGTGTGGCCGGTGGCCACCCGGGAGGCGCCGAGGGTGGCCGCCCGCGCGGCGAAGGCCGCGTAGCGGGCGCGCCGCGCCGCCGCTTCGAGCCCTTCGCGCCTCGCGCCGCGGTCGTCGGGCGCGGCCACGCTGACGCGCGCGACGTGGGCGGGGACACCCCACCGGCCGCAGAGATCGAGCACGAAGCCCGCCTCCTCGTCGGCCTCGGGGCGGAGGCCGTGGTGCACGTGAAGGGCGTGGAGCGTCAGCCGGAGCGGTGGCGCCAGCAGGTGGAGGAGGTGGAGCAGGGCCACCGAGTCGGCGCCGCCGGACACGGCCACGAGCACGGTCTCGCCGCCCGCGACCAGGGCATGGCGCCGGATGGTGGCGAGAGCGCCGTCGGCGAGGCTCCCCCGGGCCGTCAGCGGCTGCGGCACTGGCGCCCCGGCTCAGGCATCGGCGGGCCACCCGCCGGGCGGGGCCGGGGGCGCGCTCCCCGGAACCGTGGCTTCTGCGTGCTGCCAGAGCGGAAAACCGTCCTGTCGTGGCCCGTCATGGGAGGGCGCAACGTGTTGCGAGGGAGCGTGTTCCGGGGAGCGCGCCCCCGGCCCCGCCCTCCGCAGGGACCGGATCTTTCAGGAGCGGCGGTTGGGCGCCCGTTGCCATGGGCAGTCCGCGTCAGTGTCGATGGTCACACTCGGACTGGAGGCCCACCCAGACCCCGCCGTCCTCGAAGTACTCCTTCTTCCAGACCGGCACCGTCTCCTTCAGCGTGTCGATGGCGAAGTGGCAGGCCTCGAAGGCCTCGCGCCGGTGCGCCGAGGAGACCGCGATGAGGACGCTCGACTCGCCGATCTCGAGCCGGCCCACGCGGTGCGCGAGGGCCACCTTGCGCACGCCTGGGAAGCGGGCACGCACCGCGGCGGCGATCTCCCGCATCTTGGCGACAGCCATGGGGGCATGGGCCTCGTACTCGAGGAACTTGACCCGCCGGCCACCCGTCTCCTCGCGCACCACGCCCGAGAAGAGCACAATGGCGCCGGCGCCCGGATCCTCCACCGCGCGGACCAGCGCCGGCTCGGAGAGGGGCGCGGCGGTGACCTCCACGAGATCCGCCGGGGGCGTCGCTCCGGCGGCCCCGCCGCTCACGGGCGGGAAGAGACAGAGCTCGTCCCCGGCCTTGAGGGCGTGCTCGGGGGCGACGTAGTCATTGCCCACGGCGAAGAGCGTGAAGGGGCGATACACCGCGAGCGCCGGGAAGCGGCTCGTCACCGCCTCCCAGGCGGCCTCCACGGTGCCACCCTCGGGGAGATCCAGCTCGACGCGGGCGTGGCCCGCCGCCTCGCGGTAGCGGGCGAACAGCCGCACCAGCACCTTCATGAGCCCGCCCGGCCGGGCGCCTAGAACTGGTGGGAGGCGCCGCAGCCGCAGGACGACTTCACGTTGGGATTGTTGATGGCGAAGCCGGCGCCAAGCATGTTGTTGTCCACGTAGTCGATCTCGCTCCCCGCGAGGTAGGGGGCGCTCTTGCTGTCCACGAGGACGCGGACCCCGTGGGACTCGATGACGCTGTCGTCGGCGGCGGGCGTGTCGTCCCAGCCGAGCTCGTACGACATGCCCGAGCAGCCGCCGCCCACCACGCGGATGCGCAGCCCCCACTCGGGCTTGCCCTCCTCGATGCGCAGATCGGTGATCTTCTTCGCCGCCGTCTCAGTCAGACTGACCATTCACGCCTCCTGGGAGTCGCAGGGGTGACCGGGCTCGCGACACCGCAGTCATTATACCAGAGGCCCCCGGAGCGCCATGTCCGAGGCCCCCGGGGAGCCTCAGAGCACGCCCCCGGCAGGCAGGAGCGTGATCTCCTCCAGCGCCGCCGTGGGCGCTTGCGCGGCCATCAGGAGGGCCGCCTCGGCCACCTGCTCGGGGCGGAGCATCCGGGCCCGATCCGGGGGGCTCGGCACCGCGTCCCAGAGGGCGGTGTCCACGGCCCCGGCGGAGAGCACCCCGACGCGCACGCCATGGGGGCGGAGCTCCTCGGCCAGGACCCGGGCCAGCCCCAGGAGGCCGTACTTCGAGGCCGTGTAGGCCGCCGAGCCGGGTAGCGTGCGGCTCGTCACCACGGAGCCGATGAGGATGATCGTCCCGCTCCGCTGCTGCACCATGGCGGGCAGCACCGCGCGGCAGCAGAGGAAGGGAGCGCGCAGGTTCACCGCCATCATCTCATCCCAGTCGGCGGTCGCCGTCTCGGCCAGCGGGCCGAAGGCAGCCGCCCCCGCAGCGGCCACCAGGAGATCGATGCGCCCGCAGGCCTGCAGCGCGCCCCGCACGAGCGCGGCGACGGCCGGCTCCTGCCGCACATCCGTCGGGATCGCGACGGCCCGGCCGCCGGCGCCCTCGATCTCGCGCGCCACCGCGTCGAGCTCGTGCGCCGTGCGCGCCGCCAGCACCACGGCCGCGCCCTCACGGGCGAAGCCGCAGGCGACGGCGCGGCCGATGCCGCGGCCGGCGCCCGTGACCAGCGCGACCCGCCCGCCGAGCTTCACGGGCGGCCCCGCGAGCCCCGACCCATCACACCATGGGCCCGCCGCGCGACTTGATCAGCTCCATGAACTCGGCGCGCGTCTCGGGGCGGGCCCTGAACGCGCCGAGCATGGCGGAGGTCACCGCCTTCGAGTTCTGCTTCTCCACCCCGCGCATGAGCATGCACATGTGGAGCGCCTCGATCACCACCGCCACCCCGCGGGGCCGGAGCACCTCGTCGATGGTCTGCGCGATCTGTGTCGTGAGCCGCTCCTGGACCTGGAGCCGCCGGCTGAACATCTCCACGAGCCGCGGCATCTTCGACAGCCCGACGATCTTCTTCGACGGCATGTACGCGATGTGGCACTTGCCGAAAAATGGAAGGAGATGATGCTCACAATTATGCGTCAGGTGGCCGCCGATCAGGAAGGTCGGATACGGGGCGCAGGTGATGCTGTACACCGCATGCGGCTTCCTGGCGGTGGGAAGATGCCGCACGTCCACGACCGTGGCGTACGCGCTGTCGAACGGCACGTAGAACTCGCTCTCCTGACGGAAGCCGTGCCTGCCGTACCAGCCCTGCTGGTGCCAGCGGCCCGACACGTAGACCCTGAAGCAGTCGGCCGTCCCGTTGCCCGCGGGCGCGACTCCGGTGCCCAGGTATTGGGCGAGATCCTCCAGGAAATCCCGGTTCGCGCTCACGATGAAGCGACCGGAGGAGCCGACCGCGTACCCGTCTCCGTCGCAGTAGCCGTCGAGGAAGCCCTGCATCATTTCCCGGGAGGAGGTCACGACCCTGGGAAATCTGAAGGATTTCGTCTTGCTCCGGGATCCTGTCTCCGAGACGCCGAGCCAGCGGCACAGCTTCTGTCCAACGTGCCGCGAGACGACGCGGACACGATGCATCAAGACATCTCTTCGGAGAAAACTGGATGGCACCGTCACGGGCTCCACGGTGGGCGTCGTGGACGGAAAGGCCTGAGCGAACAACTCCCGGTACTTCTCGGCGAAGGCAGGGCTCTTGACGGTGAGGCAGATCCGGCGGCCGTCCTGGATGCTGCCGTCTGCCGCCGTCGCGCCAATCACGTACCCGAGGGCGTAGCCGGGTTGCGGCTCGTGAACGTCGCGGCAGAGCGAGCGAGGGTTGATCCACTCGACGCGGGCGCCCTGCTTCAGGTCTCCGGCCTCGCACCAGCCGGCCTCCGTCATGACGGGGTGATCCGGGGTCACCTGGAAGCGCCCGCCCTCTGTCCTGACCTCGACGATATCCCGGGTCTTCCGCGACGTGACGGCCGTGACCTGAGTCTCCTTCAGATATCCGCGATCGAGCGTCCACAGGCGGTCCCCGGGCACGACCTCCCGGGCCGGCTTGGCGCCAGTCACGGCGTCCACGACCTGCTTGCTCGGAACGCAGAGGCTGAAGAAGTCGATGTCCTTGACGATGACCATCTCGTCGTACTGCTCGGTGAAGAGCGCCTCGTTGAGCAGCGCGCGCGCGTCCTGCTGATAGCCGGAGGTGAGGTACTGGAGGGCCTTCGCGACCCGCGCGGGCGTCTTGTCGAGCCCCTCGCGCGACGGGTCCTGTCCCAGCTCCTTCAGCAGATCGCGGATCACCTGCTCGAGCATGCCGTCACCTCGCCCTCTCGCCCCGGTACTCGAAGGCGTTGTTGTCCGTCTCGATCACCACGACGCGCGCGAGGCTCCCCGGCGGCAGGGCGGGCTCGAGCCACTGCCAGAAGGCGCGGGCCAGGTTCTCCCCGGTGGTGATGACGCCGTCGAGGGCCGGCACCGTGCTCGACAGGTCGTGATGATCCACCCGCTCCAGGATCACTCGCCTCACCGCGGCGTCCAGCGCCCCCAGGTCGGCCGCCATGCCCGTCTCCGGATCCGGGCGTCCCGCCACCGTCACCTCGATGCGATAGTTGTGGCCGTGCTGCCGGTAGCACGGCCCGTAGACTCGCGCGTTCTCGCCCTCCGAGAAGGCCGGGCTCGCCAGCCGGTGCCCGGCGCTCAGGCGATAGGCGCGCGTGAGCCTGAGCCCGCTCATGGGCCGAAGTACTCCGCGTTGAAGTTGGGGTCCTCCCAGAGGCGCAGGCCGTGGAGGCGCTCGCCCCCGAGCTTGGGGGCGAGGAGGTCCCAGATCGCGCGGACGAGGTTCTCCGTGGTGGGGACCTTACGGCCGGCGAAGAGCGGATCGGCGCTGAGGTCGGCGTGGTCGAAGCGCGACAGGACCAGATCCCCCACCACGCGCTTCAGCTCGCCGAGATCCGCCACCATCCCCGTGCGGGGGTCGACGGGGCCGCCGAGCGTGACCTCGAGCACGTAGTTGTGGCCGTGGGTCACGGTGAGCGGGCCGAAGACGCGCACGTTCTCCTCGCCGCTCCACTCCTGCCGCCAGTAGCGGTGGGCCGCGGAGAACGTGAACTTGCGCGTGACGTACACCGGGCCTTCCGTCATGTGGCTCCGGCCCCTCCCGCATGTGATCTTACCGCGTCCAGGAACTGCTGCGCGATCCGCTCTGGCGTGAACTTGGCCGCGCGCCGCCGTCCTGCCTCCCCGAGCTCGCGCGCCCGCCCGGCGCGCTCGAGCAGATCGGCCAGCGCCACGGCCAGCGCCGCGGGGTCCCTGGGCGGGACGAGCACCCCCGTGCGCCCGTCCAGCACCACCTCGGGTACCGCCGCCGCGCGACAGGCCACCACGGGCAGGCCCGCCGCCATCGCCTCGAGGAAGACCATGCCGAACCCCTCCTGGACGCTCGGGAGACAGAAGCAGTCGGCCCCCATGTACTCCTCGGCCAGCCGCTCCCGCGAGAGGTCGCCCAGCAGGGCCACCGACTCGCCGAGGCCGAGCTCTCCGTGCAGGCGCACCAGCGCCTCCCACTCGGGACCTCTTCCTACGACGCGGACCCGGGCCGCGGGGATTCGCTCCCGGAGCCGGGCCGCGGCGTGAAGCAGGTCGGCGATGCGCTTGCGCGGGTACTGGCGGGCGACGCAGAGCACGACGGGCCCCGCGCCTGAGCCCCGCGCCGCGCGGGCGAACAGCGCGCGCCACCCCTCGAGGTCGATCGCCTCCGGCACCACCGCGAGCCGCGAGTCGGGGACGCCGTACTCGTCCCGCGCCACGCCGGCGGAGTAGCGGCTGGGCAGGACGACCAGGTCGGCGCGCGCCGCGTTCCGGAGCTCCCAGCGCGCCTGGACGCCGAGGAGAATCCGCACCCAGCCCCGCTCGTTCTTCAGCTCGTCGGCGATGATCCCCTTCAGCATCGCGACGAAGGGGACGCGCCGGCGGCGGGCCCAGAGGAAGCCGTCGAGGTCGCAGCCCAGCACCAGATCCACGCCGCGCGGAGGGGAGAGCGCCACGCCTGCGTTGTAGAGCCAGCGGTCGAGGGTGTGGAAGCCGGTGCGGAGGCGAAGGGGGCGGAACTGCACCTCGTGTCCCAGCCCGGTGAGCCCCCGCGCGAGGGCGTCGAGGCTCGTGAACGTGCCGCTCCCCTCCAGCGGATCGAGCGGGGTGGAGGAGAGGAGGGCGATGCGCAGGGGCTACCGCCCCTGGAATCTCGGCGGCCGCTTCTCGAGGAAGGCGCGGGTGCCCTCCCGGTAGTCCTCGCTCTCGAAGGTCTCCATGCCCATCTGGCGCAGCTGCTCGCGGTGGACATCCGTGAGCCCCTCGAAGATCGCGCACACCTGCGCCTTGGTGCCGCGCACCGACAGGGGGGCGTTGGCGGCCACCGTCTTCAGGTACTCGTACGTGTAGCCCTCCAGCTCGGCCGCCGGCAGCAGACGCTGGATGAAGCCGATGCGCAGCGCCTCCTCGGCGTCCACCGTGCGCGCCGAGTAGAGGATGTCCTTGGCATAGGCGGGCCCCACCAGGTCCACGAGCTGATGCACGGCGTCGAGGCCGTAGATGATGGACAGCTTCGCCGCCGGGATGCCGAAGCGCGAGCCCGCGGCGGCGAAGCGCACGTCGCAGGCCATGGCGATGGCCATGGCGCCCCCCATGCAGAAGCCGAAGATCATCGCCACGGTGGGCTTGGGGCAGAGCCGGATGCCGGTATAGGCGGCGTCGGTCTGCTTGCCGTAGGCCAGCGCGGTGGCGGTGTCCTTCCGGTTCTCCTCGAACTCGGAGATGTCGGCGCCGGAGGCGAAGGCCGCGTGCCCCGCCCCGCGGTAGACGATGGCGCGCACGCTGTCGTCCTTGGCGAGCCCCTCGGTCACCCGGGCGATCTCCGCCCACATGGCGAGGCTGATGGCGTTGCGCATCTTGGGCCGGTTGAACGTCACCGTGGCGATGCCGCCGTCATGCGTCACCAGGATGTCCTGGGTCATCGCTGTCCTCCGTCGTGCTGCTGGACGACGCCCGCCGCCAGCAGGGCGTCGATGGTCGGCCCATCGTAGCCGAGGCCCTCGAGGGTCTCGCGCGTGTGCTCGCCCGTCATCGGCGCCCCGTACTCCACGCGCGCCGGTGTGCGCGAGAGATGCACCGGCAGCGCCAGCACCTTGTGCGGCCCCCAGGTCGCGTTGGTCACCTCCTGCACGAGCCCGGCCAGCTTCACCTGGGGATCGGCGAAGACCTGGTCCACGGTGTAGATGGGGCCGCAGGCCACGCCTGCCCTGTTGAGCGCCTCCACCCACTGGGCGGCGGTGCGCGCGCCCAGCGCCTTCTCCAGGATCGCATCCATCGCGGCGCGGTTCTTCACCCGGGCCAGGGCTCCCACGAAGCGCGGGTCGTCCGCCAGCCCGGGCAGCCCCAGCGCCTCGCAGCAGCGCTTCCACATCTCGTCGTTGCCCACGGCGATGTTGAAGAAAGCGTCCTGCGCCCGGTAGACGCCCATGGGCGCGGTGAGCGGGTGGTGATTGCCCACGGGCGGCGGCACCTCGCCGGTGTTCACGTACTTGGCCGCCTGGAAGGAGAGGCTGCCGGCCAGCGCCTCGAGGAGCGAGGTCTCCACGCGTTGCCCGCGCCCCGACTGCTCCCGCTCCACTAGCGCCACGAGGATGCCCAGCGCGGCGAAGTACCCCGCCAGGAGGTCGCCGACGGGGATCCCGACGCGGAGCGGCGCCGTCTCCGCCGTGCCCGTGAGCCACATGAGTCCCGACATGCCCTGCACGATCTGGTCGTAGCCCGGCCGCTCCCGGTAGGGCCCCTCCTGGCCGAAGCCCGAGATGCTCGCGTAGACCAGCCGTGGATTGTCCCGCGACAGCGTCTCGTAATCGATGCCGAGCCGATGCTTCACGTCGGGACGGTAGTTCTCCACGACCACGTCCGCCCGGGCCGCGAGCCGCTTCAGGACGTCCACCCCCCGCGGATCTTGAAGATTCACGGCCACGCTCTTCTTGTTGCGGTGGAGATCGGCCGCGTCGAAGAACACGCGCTCGCGCCCCTCGCCGCCGGGCCGCTCCACGCGGAGGACCTGCGCGCCGAAGTCGGCCAGGATCTTGGTGCACGTGGGACCCGAGCGGACGGTGGTGAGATCCACCACGGCAAAGCGGGCGAGAGGTCGGGGAGTGTCGCTCACGGGAGCCTCAGTGTACCCGCGGCGAGGCGGCGTTTCAAGGACACCGGGCTGCGCGACGGGGAGAACGTGGTGGCGGCGGGAGGACTCGAACCTCCGACACGGGGCTTATGAGACCCCTGCTCTGCCACCTGAGCTACGCCGCCATGCCTGGTAGAGCAGGTACTTGGCCCAGGGAGTGTACCCCAAGAGGCGGCGACCCCGCCCGGAAATGTGCCCGCCCGCCTCCGCGCCACGTGGTGCCGGTCGCCGGAGTCCACCAGGTGGGTGGGCCCGTTCTCGTGGAGCCTTCCCAGGTCGCACCCTGCGCGGTTGGGGGGCTTGGGCCCGCTGGGTCCGAATTACCACGACCACGACAGCGCTGAATGGGACGCGACGCGGATGGTCCGCTGGCCGAGTGGTGTGTGTCGGGATTGTCCCTACTCACAGCAAACAGGGCAAGATGGCCTATTGACGAGGGCCATGGTTGTTGCTAGCAAAGGGACCAATATCTCCTCACCCGAAGTTCTATGCGCCCGCACGAGGGAGGCCCGATGGCGGCTGGGCGGGGCCAGAGCAGGGGATGTCGCTGGCGAACATCCTGTGTGCTCGTTTTGCTGGCTGCATGCCTCGGTCTGCCTTCAGCTGCCTTGGAAGCGGCGAGCCCCGGCTTCACGTACCTGCACCCGCGCGTGGACTTCGAGAACGGGCGGAAAACCAGCGTCGTGCTCGTGAACGCCGGACAGGATCCCGTGAAGGCACGGGTGTTTGTGTACGATGCCGCCGGGAACCCGCTGGGAGAAGTGCGCGGTGAGTTCACGCTGACAGGCGGCGGCCGAACGCTCCATTCCAGGGAGAAAGAGGGCTGGCCGGAGGAGACAGCCTCATTGAAAGTGGAGTCCGATGGTCCGCTGCTCAGCTTCCTGGTCGTGGAGTCCACCGATGGACGGCTTCTCGAGGCCGCGCTCGATCCCAGCCGTCCGGCGGCGGTGCTGGCCTTGCCGGTCTTCCACGGGGAGGAGGCGTGGCGAAGTCGGATCACCGTGATGAACGCAGGGCCGGCTTCGACCGCACCAGGCGTCATTGCCCTTGACGGGCTCGGGCGCGTTGTTGGAAAGGCCGAGCTACCCCCCCTTGGTCCGATGGAAAGGGCGACATTCGTCACCAACGAGCTGTTCGACGCTACCCTTCTGCCGCTGGTATCTTCCGTGACGCTGGTGGCCGACCAGCCATTGGCCAGCCTTCACGTGCTGGGCGCCGACGATCGGACTGACATTGCAGTCCTCCCATCCCCTCTTGATCTCGGACAGCAGCTTGTCTTGCCGCTCTTCGCGGAGATCGACGGTGTGGGCCTCTGGACGATGGTTGGGCTGCTCAACCCGCGGGATGGTCCGGCCAGTCTCAGGGTGGACGTTTTCGACTCCCAAGGCCGACCACTTGGCCACCTGCCCGATCGAACATCGCTCCCGTCGCGTGGAAGCCAGCACCTCCTCAGTCAAAACATTGGTGGTGGGCTGCCGGTGGACGCTGCCTATGTGGTGGTCACCGCAGACCAGACTATCAGCGGCTACGTCGTCGTCGGCGCCGTCGGGGCTCAAGGGCTGAGTGCAATCCGGGTAACCGGGGGGCGCGACACCGGGTCGGTCTACGGTTTGGTAGGCTCGGGCGATGGCGACGCCCTGGCCACCCTCTCACTGGCAGACACCTTCGGTGCGCAGGCATCTTCTGCCCCTCACGGCTCTACCGATGGCTCCTCGGAGCAGCCACGCGGGTCGGCACGGAGAAGATATCAGGCCCCAGCCGTCATGGACCCGTACCAGTGGCCTGCTGCGGTTGAGAGAAGCGCCACAGAGGAGAAGGGCCCCTCGGAGCCGTACATGTTGTCCGCGGTGACTCGAACGGCCGGCGCGTACATATGGCCCCTCGATGCCCCGAGAATCACACAGGACTACGCCTGCTATGAGTGTGTGTCAGCCGGGACGTACACGTACCACGCTGGCATTGACATGACCTCCGCCGTGTCACCCGCAACGGCCACGACGATCGTCGCGGCTCAAGGGGGAACCGTCTACAGGACGTTCAAGGATTGTGTGGCTCGCGACACAAGCTGCGGCAGAGAGTGGGGGAATCACATAGTCATAAGACAGGACGACGGGCTTTATGCTGTCTACGCTCACCTGGCCCGGGTAGACGTGTCCGCATCAGCATCTAGCATGATCAGCCAAGGGGCGCCCATCGGCGTGATGGGGAACACCGGTAGGAGTGACGCCGCCCATCTCCATTTCCAACTGCTAGATCACGACCCAGGTTCTCCGGGCAACTTCACGCCCAGCCAGCCACTGAGCGCTTCGGGAATGTACGCGTACCGTCCTTCGTACCCAACGGACTACGGATACCTGGATCCGCGGGACTATTTCGCGAGCTGGGTCGTGCGTGTGAACACAGCGGTCTTGAACGTGCATGAGAAGCCAGACAGGGCGGCCCCACAGATTACTGAGGTGTCAGACGGCCAGGAGTTCGTGGCCATAGCGAGAAGTGCGAATAACTGGTACTACATCTTCCTGCCATCGAAGGTGGGACCCAATACGACGCCCTCTCACCTGCAGGCAACATATGGGTGGTTCTCCGGAGCGTACCTTCTTGTTGACCCGACGCCCACCCGTACACAGCTAAAAGTTCGGGGGAAGGAGCTGGGGGGAGGGGGGCTGCACGTTCGCAGCGGAGCGAACATAGCCGACGAACCACTAACGAAGATATGGGGCGGGCAGAGATTTGTAACCCCTGAGAATCAACCCGGCCGAGGGTGCGACAAGAACTGGTACAAGATATCTCTTCCTGCGAACGCTGGAGCTGGAGCGTCAAGCGGGTGGGGGTGGAGCTGCCGGAATGCCGAGGGCAGCGAGTATCTCGACGTGGTCCCCGATACCGTACCCGCAACGCTCTCGGTGTCTCTTGTGGCAAGTCTCCCAAGCGGGCCAGTGCCGTTGAGTACCGTTCTGACGGCAGATGTGTCGGGAAGCGCTATGGGGCCGATCAACTATACGTTCTGGTGGAACTGCAACGATTTGGGGACTATCGTAGACAGCGTCACTTTGGTATGTGGGAACCCAACCGATCCCACGATTGGAAAGAAGTTTGACGGGGTCACCGATGATCCCAAGACGGTCACTCACACCTATTCCGCCGTGGGCACATACACCGCGAAGGTCATCGCGGAACGTGGAGCCGCGCCTCCTGCACAGCAACAAACAACGATCACCGTGTCCGGCCGGGCCTGCGGCACCACGTACTGGTTCGCCCTCAAAACCGCCGACGAGGTCCCCAACTGGTCCGGCGTCTCCAACTCCCCGAGCCGCACCACCGCGGCGTGCCCAGACACCACCGCCCCGGCCACCG
>JACPIQ010000015.1 GCA_016188005.1 Candidatus Rokuibacteriota bacterium
CCGATGCCAGAGCAGCGTTCCCGCGAGCCAGCTCGCGGCGCCGAGCCCCATGGCGGCCAGATAGAGCGTCGGATGCTGGCGGAAGAGCACCACGAAGATCGCGACCAGGACCACACTCCCCGCGGCAACGAGGGCGTGGCCCACGTGTACCGACACCCCGACGATCCAGGCAAGCCCGCCCAGTCCCGCCAGGAGCGGCGCCGCGTACGGCCAGCGACGCTTCAAGGCGATGGCCCGCTCGAGCCCGATGACCGTGCCCAGAAAGCCGGTCACCATCAGGGGGCCGTGGTGAGGGGGGACGCTCGATGTGACGACGGGGAGCGCCCAGCCCAGGCGGATCAGCCCTGCCCAGAGAGCCGCCAGGAGCGAGAGCGCCCCCAGGGCCATGAACGGCATCCGCCGATGCTGAAACGCCACTACGTCTTCCCGATCTCCACCCGCCACACCTCGGGGCCCTCCTCGAGATACCGCCACGTGAAGGTGCCCGCGCGCTCGGCGGCGAACTGGTAATAGAGCGGCTTCGGGTCGTGATCGTTCACCAGGATGAACGCCTCCCCCGACCTGAGGTGGTCGAAGGCCTCGAAAACCCTCGGATGCCGTTCCCGGGGCGTCATCGCCCGGACGTCCAGAACCGATCGCTCCATGACCTATGCTCCTTTCCCGGCCGGGCGCGGCCGGGCCGCCGTCATGACCTGCTCGCGGAGGGCCGAGGCGTCGCCCGGGACCCCGACGATGCGCGTCTTGATCCTCAGCGGGCCTCGAGCTCGGCCAGCTTGGCCAGGAGTCGTTCGTGGATCCCCGGGCCCACCACCGTCTGTTCGACCGCGTCGAAAGCCTGGACCAGCACGCGCTGCTCTTCCTCGTTCAGGATCTGCTCGGCGATCGGAAAGAGAACCCCGTTCTCCTTGTCGATGTGGGCACGGAGGAGGGTGACGTAGCCACGGATGGCCTCGGCAACGGCGCGGTCGCCCCCCTGGCTCATCGCGCGAAGGAGCGCGCGGCCGTGCTCGTGCTCGAGGAGCATGACGCCCACCGGACCCCCATCCCGAGGCACGCCGTGGCGCTCCAGAGCCGGAAAGAGGTGCTGCTCTTCCTTCCCATGGTGACACTTGTCGACGAAGGTGCGGAAGAAATCGATGATCCAGGCCAGAGCGTCTCGGTCCAGCGGCGTCCCGACGCGGAGGCCCTCGCCGAGCCGCTCCAGGAGCGCGAGTGCCCTCAGGAACACCTCGTGCTCGTGGCGGAGCTGGGCGGTGGCAGCGATCGCCTCGTTGCTCTTGGTCATGGTCCCTCCCTTGTTATGAATCACTTCGTTCCGGAGGTGCGCGTCGCGGATCCTCTCGAGGGCCTCGGCCGGCACCCCTGGCTTCCCTCCCTCCCGGCAAGGACGCTCAAGGCCATCGGCCGCCGCGTGGTCGTGCGGGCCTACCGCCTGGGAGGACCTCCCGGCGCCCGCTGTCCGAGCGGCAGCGGCTGCTCGCCGAGGATGTGCGCCGCTACCGCCTCGCGCACCGCCTCGAGGTCGAGGCCGGCCGCTTCGACGCGGCCGCCGAGATCGGCGAGGATGCGGTCGACGTCCTGCATCACCTTCCACTGCTTGAAGAGGTCCGGCCGCTCCACGCCAAGCGCCTCGCCCACCAGCTCGAGGAAGTTGACGACGCGGAACGGGTAGTCCCGCTCATGGGCGCAGAGCTCGCGATGACAGGCGTGGTAGATCCCGACCAGGCAGTCGACAGCCGCCGCAGCCGCCGCCTCGAGCTCGCGGGCGTGCAGTTCCCGCCTGTACGCGGGGACGGACGCCAGGGAGTTGCACATGTAGCCGACGCGCGGCCGGTCGAGGTCGACCAGCTCGACGCCCGGGATGGCGCCGAGGATCTTCACCACTCCTTCGGTGACGCCCGGCACTCCGGGATGCTCGTGGAGTGCGACCCGGCGCTCCACGCGCTGGACGAAGTGCGGCGTGAGACGATCGAGCCGGTCGGCGATGTAGGGCACCACGTGCTCGAGGGCGAAGCCCGGGCGCGTGGACGGCATCAGGATCTCGCCGAGCTGGAGGGTGCACGTCGGACACCACGTCAGCACCCGGGCAATGCCCGTCCCGGCGAAGCCCTCCACCGTGCTGACGCCCACGCGCCCCGCGTTCCTGAGGTCGCCGGCGCGGAACTGCAGGACGCCGCAGCAGTTGGCGGGCCCGCCAAAGACCCGGTACGTCGTCCCGAGACGATCGAGAACCTCCAGGCAGAGGAGCGCGATGTGGGGCGTCTTCAGCACGTTGCAGCCCAGGTACATCACGACCTCGGCCGGCGCGGGCGGCTCCGCGTGGGCAGATCGGGTCACGCGGTCGAGGAATTCGGGCGGGAGCTGGAGCCGCGAGAGCACCCTCACGCCCTGCGACATCGCGTGGAAGCGCGTCTGGCCGGTCGCGTGCCGCGCCTCGGGCGGGTGACGCTCCTCGAGCCGGACGCGGGTCATGGCGAGCATGAAGCGCGGGTTCACCCCGTCGTCGCAGGCGGTGAGACACGCGCCAGAGCCCGTGCACGTCTCGGCCCACCGCGCGCCCCGGCTCGCCGAATCGCCGTCGCCGCGCAGGATGTCGAGGACCTCGCCGACGACGGCCCGCGGATCGTGGCGCTCCAGACCAGCCGCATCGGCGGTCGGACAGACCTCGACGCACCGGCCGCACCGGGTGCAGGTGTCCACGATCTCCCGTACCCGCCCGTCGAGGCTCGCCACGAACGCCGCCTCGCGACTGCTCATCTCCGTGCCCCTAGCCTACACGGCCGCCGTCGGCATCCCGGAGAATGTCGGGTGGCAATTCATCGGGCACATCGTGCGGACGGTGCGGCGGCCCGTGACCTCGACTCGCGCCATGGCGTGCGTGATCTTGACCTGTCCGCCACTTCACCACTTATGACGCCGGTCATAGTGGCGCCCCCCCCGCCCCCGGGCGGGCGCTCCGGGGCGAGGAGGAAGACCCATGACTCACACACGCGAGTGCAGCTCCGGATCCGGATCCATGCCTCCCCCATCCCGGCCGAGCGGACGGTGGCCGCTGGGACTCCCCGATCATCACCCGAGTTCCCTCGGACGGACCTGCCCTGCTCAGCTTCTCCTCACCACGCGCTGACGCATGATCGCGCTCACGCTGGGGAACGCCTCTCGTGCCGCCAGGGGTACCAGCTTCCACCCTGCTGTGCCGGGCTGGCCCTTGAAGTAATCGAAAGGGAGCGTGCCCGGACCGACCGGCCGACCCACTATGATGCGTCCCACCATCCCCGCGGTTTCGTGGGGCGCGCAGAAGTAGTCGTAGACGCCTGGAACCGTCAGGGTCACCTCGAAGTGACGGCCCGGGTCCACGAGGAATCGCGAGTCCCACGGCTCAGCCCGCTCAGGGATCCGCAGCGAGTGAGAGTCGTTCTTGGGATGGTACGCCGTCGTCGTATGCACGTTGGAGTGCACGATCCAGCGCACCGTCTGACCCGGCTCGATACGGACCCCGATGGGGTCGAACCACACCTTGCTTCCCAATGTGTCGCTCATCATGCGAATTTCAACCGGTGCGGCGGCGCTCGCCGGCCGTGGTACGGCGAGGCCGGCGAGCCAGAGCCCGCCGGCCTGGAGGAGCTCACGCCGCGTCAGCATCGCCGCAGGGCCCTACTTGAGGCTCGCCGCCTTCGCGGGCGACACGTACCAGACGACGACGTGGTAGTGCGGCTCGGCGACGCCGGGATGCCCCGCGTTGTAATAGAGATCGACGTGGTCCACCTTCTCCTTGGCCACGCCGAGGTTGTTGAACGCCTTCTGCGCCTGGAGGTCCTTCAGGGGAACCATGTAGATCGAGCTCACCAGCTTCCCCTCGCGGTCGTAGGCGAGGAAGGGTCCGGCGGGGAGCGTCTTGGGGTCCACGTAGAGTGTCCCCATCCCGGGAAGGAAGTCCGGGAGCGGCACGAGTGCGCTCACTTTCTGGAAGTTCCCACCCGGCGGCGCAGTCGGCTGCGCCCATGCGGTCGAGGATGTCGCCGCGACGGCGAGACTCAACGCCAGGACCGTTGCCCGAAGACCATGACGTGACATGTCCCATTCTCCTTTTCTGTGCTGCGTGTGATGCTGCGGCGCTTGCGGCCCCATGCCCACCATGGGGCCGCGTCACCAGGTCTGTGTCGGACGCGGGCGGGATCTTACGTGCCTGGAAACATGACACCCGCCGGGGGCGCGGCGGGTGTCGGTGCTGCCTGGGGCGGGCCGAGCGGCTAGCTCGGCTCCGGCGAGGGGCCGGCGGGCGGAGGGGCCGGGCCTTCGGTCTCCGAGCGCACGAAGTCGCGGAGGGTCTCGTACTCGTCTCGACAGACGCCGCACTGCCCGATGTGCTGGGCGAGACGGGCCAAGACCGGCGCCGAGATGGCCCCGGCCAGATCGAGCTCCACGCCCGTCGCGAGCAGGTCGAAGCATTCCGAACAGGAGATCTCCTCGGCCTCCGTGTCGGAGACGTGTCGCAGCAGGCGTTCGATCAGGCGTCGGTCCATCGCGCTCCCCGCTGTCTACAGTGACGGCGCGCCGGCTAATCTTACCTCGGCCCGCTGAACAGGCCGAGGACCTCCCGAGGCGCGAAGCCCCGGGCCTCCAGCCGGGCCTTGAGCTTCCGGCGCGCGTCGTGCAAGAGCTTGTAGATCGCGTTTCGTGTCGACCCCCAGTGTCGCACCAGCTCGTCGAGCGGCACCTCGTCGGCGACGACCGCCTTCAGGGCCTGGCGCTGCCGCTCGCTCAGGTCGTGGTCGATGACCTCCCGGATGACCGCCCATGCTTCAGCCAGTCGCGCCGTCTGCTCCGGATCGCCGGGGAGCGCTTCGGCCTCGGGGAACCACGCCCGGCCGCCGGCCTGCTCGAGCAGCGCGTCGAGCGAGACAGGCTTCCAGGCCTCCCGACGCGCGGCGGCCAGCGCCATGTTGATCGCGAACTTGTACGCCCACGTCGTGAAGCGGCTATCGCCGCGGAACTCCTTCAGGTGCTCGAGGATCGCCACCAGCGCGTTCTGGGCGCAGTCCTCGGCGAGCTGGTCGAGGTCGAACGCACTTGCGTGCGCCAGGCGCCCCCGGCTGCGGTGCAGCGCGTAGCGCGCGGCGCGCAGCAGATAGGCGCGCAGGTCCCCCAGTGCGGCCGCCTGCTCCTCGCCGCTCGCGCTCAGCTCCTGCACCCACTCGCTGTTGGTCCTCGCCCTCACCGTCTCAGTCCGCGGAGCTCTCGGACTCCTCCAGCGAACTCCCCATCCCGCATGTCGATACCCGTGGCGCCAGTCCCGTGACGCTATTCCCCGAGAGCAGGACGCATCCTCTGGCCGTGACTCTCCCTTGTCACTGGTTGGCGGGCGATCCGGTGGATCGGGCCGCGCGCGATGGTCACTCGAGGGACTCCGCCAGCCGGTCGCAGGCGTCGATATTGGCGAGGTGGCGCGTCTTCATCTCCTCGAGAAACTCGCTGACGGACTCGAGGAGCGTCTCACCGAGGAGACCATCCAGCCGTTTGACGACCCATCCCTGACCCCGGTTGAGAAGTCGAAGCCGGGCGGCAAGGGTGGGCTCGCTCATCACCTTCTCCGCGAAGTTCCCCTTCTGCTCTGACATGACCCCGCCCAGGATCTTGATGGAGCGGGCGAGCCCGGCGCAGGACCAGGCCTCGTCGTTCCTGACCTCCTCGAAGAGCTTCCGCATCTCGGGGCCGCGGGCCTCGGGGAAGAGGCGGGAGAGCGTCTCCACGCCGGCCCGTTCCGCCTCGAGGAGCTCATTCAGCCGATCGACGGCCGTCATCTCTCATCCTCCCGTGACTTCCTCTGCCCCGGCTCACGACACTGCCGTCGTGGCCGGCAACTGGGCACGGGCGTTGGAAGATCGCCCGCCCTTCGCCCCGCACGCTGCCGTTCTTGCGGCGCCTCGCTCGAAGCGTGTCGCGTATAGCCCTTGACCTTGATCGGCGCCTTGATCTTCCGGATCTTGATCGTCACGTTCGGTCGGCTACAGGCCTTCCAGAGCTGCCGGGCGCCGGCAATCGATTCCTCCGTGTGTCGGGCGAGGTGCGGCCTGACCTCGATCATGCTGGGGGTCCTCCTAACCCCAATCCGAAAATGGGTGGTGAGTAGCGTCGTGAATCTGAAGCAGAAAGGCCCCCTGTGCGATCGAAAGGGAGAACGCGCCAACGTTGCCCCCCACAGGAGGCCCCTCTGATGCGCTTGAGCGTAACGAGCCTGCGACGGCTGGTCAAGGGCACGCTGCACGTCGAGTTCGTCCACCAGGAGTTGACCTCGTGCAGCGGCCTGGAGCTGTTGCGCCGCTATCTTCGGCGGGTGGACCTGCCGAGTCGACTGCGGGCGGCTCTCCCGCCCGGGCCGACTTCTTCCTGCCCGTGCGGGCCCTCGCCGAGGTCTTCCGCGGCAAGCTCCTGGCCGCGCTCGAGAAGGCCATCGATCGCGCCGAGATTCCCCGGCGGCGCGATGACGACCCGCACGCCCTGCTCACGCGCGCGGCCACCAAACGCTGGGTGGTGTACTGCAAGCCTCCCTTCGCTGGCCCCGATCAGGTCCTCGCCTACCTGGCCCGCTACACCCATCGCATCGCCCTCTCCAACGACCGGCTCGTCTCGCTCCAAGCAGGTCAGGTGACCTTCCGCTGGAAAGACCGCGCCCACGGCAACGCCCCCCGCGTCGCCACCGTGGAGGCGGAGACCTTTCTGCGCCGCTTCCTGCTCCACGTCCTGCCTCACCGCTTCGTGCGCTTCACCCGCCCGATCCGGCATTGCCCTTTCACGTCCTCGCACGCGCAATCTCCCGTCACCTGGACCCGGCGCCGCCGCCACCGTCCCGCTTTCGCGACCCCCGCGCACCACCAATCCCCATAGCTGGCGCCGGCTTCGTTCAACGCGACTTTTTCACGCATCGCGGGATCGCGCGCGATCATCCCTTACGCTCGGTGGCGCGACACGCGAAAAAGCCCTCTTCTTTCTCGGACGGCCCGCACAGGAGCCACAGGCGCCGTGGGCACAGCGCCATCAGGGCCCGGGTCCTCGTCGCCCACGGCCGCGACGAGCGCCTGGTGCTCCTCCTGGATGACCTCCTCGGCATGCGGCCCCAGGGCCCGGGACTCGATGCCCCCGCCCTGTCCGGACGGGGAGGGGCTCGCGCACGCTCAGTCTTTCCTTGACCGCGCTCCGCCTCCCCGCCTACCATCGCCGCGATGACATCCCCCGGCGCCGTCCCGTCCGCGGCCGGGGCCGCGGCCTGCCGTGGCCCGGCTTCCCCTCACCGCTCCCGTGTCGCCGGCGCCCGCTGGCTCCAGGCGCCGCGGCGGATGGTCTCCCCCCGTGAACCCCCAGCATCGCGGCAAGAGAGGAGGCGGCGCATGAGGACATCGGACACGCACCTGCGGGTGGCCCGGACCATCGCGGGCCTGGCGGTGACGCTGTCGCTGGTCCTGCCCGTCGCGCCCTGGGTCCCCGGCGCGGCGGCGCAAGGGGCGCAGAAGCCGGACGGCGTCGTCGTCGCCATCCGGGACGGCAAGCTCGAGCGGTTCCAGCAGGACCTCTGGAACGCCCTCACGGTGGGCCAGCCCGTCTCCCGGGGAAACAGGGTCAGGACGGACGGCACCGCTGTCGCCATCGTGACGCTCGCCGAGATCGGCCGCATCGTGATGGGGCCCTCCTCCGATGTCGAGCTGGGGAAGAACCCGAAGGACTTCAAGGTCACGATGCAGCGGGGTTTCGCCTGGCTCGACGCCACCCTGCCGAAGGGAAGCAAGGCCTCCATCAGCACCAGTCTCGCGACCGCGGGCGTCCGCGGCACCGGCTTCTCCGTCTGCTACGACGGCAAGAACTACTGCGCCTGCACCTGCTTCGGGGAGGTGGAGGTCTCGGTGCCGGGCGGCCCCACCGTCAGGGTGCCCAGGGGCGAGTACTACGCCTTCCCCGCCGGGGCGCCCCTACCCGGCAAGACCGAGGCCGCGGCCACCCTGCTGGAGAAGACCGGGGCAGGCTTCGACTTCTGCTTCACCTGCCACGTCGTCGCCGGGAAGGGTCGGCTGAAGCCAGACCGGAAGTGACGCGCGCGGCGCTCATCGCCGTCCTCGTGTCGCTCGCCGTCCTGCTCGACCCGGGCGGCCAGCTCGGCTCGTTCGAGCGGAAGACCCTCGACACCCGGTACCGCTTCTTCGCCCGCCCGACCGCGCACACGCAGCACATCGTCATCGTCCACGTCTCCGAGGACTCGCTCCGGAGCCTCGAGCCCTTCTACGGGCGCTGGCCCTGGCCGCGCGCCGTGCACGCCGACGCCGTCGAGTACCTCGTCGCCGACGGCGCGCTCGCCATCGGCTTCGACATCCTGTTCCCGGACCGCTCCCTGCGGCGGGAGGTGGACCCCGGCCTCATCCAGCAGCTGAAGGCGCTGGCGAGGAACGCCGACATCGAGGAGGTGCGGGCGGAGCTCGGGCAGCGGCTGGATGCCCTCAACCCCGAGCTGAGCGATGCCGCCTTCGTCGCCCGGGCGGCCGAGGCCGGCAATGTCTTCCACTCCTCGGTGCTCTATGTCGGCGAGCGGGACCGGGCGCTCGGGCGGGGCCTCGGGGCCGACGAGGCGGGCGCCGCGCGGATCCGGGCCGCCCTGGCCCGGACGGCATTGCCGATCCGCCTGGCGCACCGGGAGGCCCTCTTCTTCAACGCCACCATCCCCTTCCCGGAACTGGCGCAGGCTGCCCGGGGCGTGGGCCATATCAATTACCTGCCCGACGGCGACGGGGTGTGCCGGCGCTTCCTGCCGCTGGCATGGGTGGGACGGGAGGACACGGCATACCCCTCTCTGCCCGTGCTCGTGGCAGCGCGCGCCATGGGAATCCCCCCGGATCGGATCAGGCGGGAGGGCGATCGCGTCCTGGTCGGGGAGACGGCCATCCCGCTCCTGCCCGACGGGAGCGCCCTGATCGCCTACCAGGGCGGCACGGCCACCGGAGAGGGCCTGGGACCCGGCAAGTTCGAGTCCTTCTACGGCGGCGTACCCTATGCGGCCGTCACCGCCTCGGCCGACCTCGTCCGGGCCGGGAAGGACCCGGCGCTCCCGCGAGGGACCTTCAGGGACAAGATCGTGCTCGTCACCGCCGCCGCCGCGGGGCTCACCGACCTCCGGGCGACGCCGTTCAGCCCCGTGACCCCCGGCGCGGAGATTCTCGCGAACGTCATCGACAGCATCCTCTCGCGGCGCGTCCTGCGCTCGCTCGGGGCCTGGACGGAGGCGGCCTACACCCTGGCCCTGGCCGTGACCGTCGCGTTGCTCGCGGTCTCCATGCGCCCCTATCCCGGGCTCGCGCTGGTCACGGCGCTCTGGGCGGCGGTGGTCGGGCTCCACTGGATGCTCTTCGGCCGGGGCTGGGTGCTCCCGCTGGTCCCGGTGTCGGTCGCCATGGCAGGCGCCTATCTCGGGGTCGTGGTGGCCGGATACGTCGCGGAGGAGCGGGAGAAGAAGCGGATCCGGTCCGCCTTCGGGCATTACCTGGCGCCGCAGGTGCTCGAGGAGGTCCTGAGATCGCCCGAACGCCTGCGGCTCGGGGGGGAGCGCCGGCGCCTCACCGTCCTGTTCTCCGACATCGAGGGGTTCTCGGCCCTGTCGGAGAAGATCCCGGCCGACGACGTGAGCCCCATGCTCAACGAGTACCTCGACCGGATGATGGGCTGCATCAAGGCCACGGCCGGCACGCTCGACAAGTTCATCGGGGACGCCGTCATGGCGGAGTGGAACGCGCCAGTGGCCCAGGCCGACCATGCCGCCCGCGCTTGCGAGGCGGCGCTCCTGATGATGGAGGAGGTGAGGCGGCTCCGGGAGCGGTGGCGCGCGGAGGGCAAGCCGCCCCTGAACGTCCGGATCGGCATCAACACCGGCGAGATGGTGGTCGGCAACCTGGGCTCGCGCGAGATCTTCGACTACACGGTGATCGGCGACGAGGTGAACGTCGCCGCGAGGCTGGAGCCGCTCAACAAGGACTTCGACACCAACATCGCGGTCTCGGGCAGCACCCGCGACGAGGCGGAGGAGCATCGCCCCGGCACGTTCGTCTTCCGCCGGCTGGCCCGGGTGCTGCTCAAGGGCAAGAGCGCGCCGGTGGAGGTCCACGAGCTGGTGGGGCGGACGGGCGCCGTGGAGGCGGAGCGGATGGCGGCCCTGGAGGCCTACGGCCGCGGGCTCGACCTGTTCTTCGCGGGGCGCTTCCCGGAGGCGCGGGCGCTGCTCGAGCGGGCGGTCGAGACGTGTCCCGGGGACGGCCCCTCAGGGGCCTACGCGGCGCTCTGCGCGAGCTACGAGGCGAGTCCTCCGCCCGCCGACTGGCGCGGCCATCACGTGCAGCGATCGAAATGAGGCGGCGCGCGCCCCGGGCGCCGCCGGATCAGGCGCCGAGGCTCCCGCCCTCGTCCACCACGAAGTTCGCGCCGATCACGCGATAGTGCCGGGCGTTCGCCGTGGCCAGGGCGGCCCTCGCCTCGAGGGCCCTGGCCGCGATCAGGGCGTCGACCACGCGCAGGCCGGCTCCCGGCGCGTGCAGCTCGAGGAGTCGAATGGCGCGGCGGGAGATGGCCTCGTCGGGGTGAATGACGGCCGCCAGGTTCTCAGTCACGAAGGCCGCAGTCGGCACGGGTGGAGATCCAGTGGGCGTGGCCGGGGTCGAGCCCGCCGCCGGGTACGATGCAGTGCAGATGCGGGTGAAAGAGCAGGAGCTGGGTCCAGGTGTGCAGGATGGCAGTGAAGGCGATCTGGGCGCCCAGGCGGTGGAAGGCGACCTCCGCCAGGGTCCCGGCCACCGCGGCACGCGGACAAAACCATGAAATCTCAGTGTCTAGCGCCGAGATTTCATGGCAGAACCGTGGTCGGAAAACCTCGCCAAGCGGCAGGTCAAGGCTCCGAAGGTGTATCTCAGGGACACCGGGCTGCTCCATGCGCTGCTCGGGATCCGCACGGCCGCCGACCTCGAGCGGCACCCGAAGGTCGGCGCCTCGTGGGAAGGGTTCATGTTGTCCGAGGTCATTCAGCGCCTCGGCGCCGAGCCTCGCGAGTGCCACTTCTGGGCCACTCACGGCGGCGTCGAGCTGGATCTGCTCGTCGTCCGCGGCCGCCGGCGCCTGGGATTCGAGTTCAAACGGACCAGCGGCCCGTCCGTGACGCGGTCCATGCACGTGGTGCTGGCGGATCTCAAGCTGGAGCGTCTCGATGTGATCCATGCCGGCGAGGGCACCTTCCCTCTGGCGCCGAAGATCCGCGCCGTGGCCGCGCGCCGCATCCTGGCGGACCTCCCGCTCTTGCGCTGATCGGGCGAGACCGACCCCGCCCACTGGGCCGCTCGACACGGACCCCGCGGGCGGCTACCATGCCTCCGTCATGGCCGAGCCCGAGGCCGAGCTTGCCGGCTCCGAAGCCGCCGAGGTGGACGCGCTGTTCGCCCTGGTGCGTCAGCGGTATGGCGAGCGGATGACCGCGGATGAGCTCGCAGCGGTGCGCGAGGGCGTCGAGGGGATCGTGAAGAATGCCCGCGCGCTGCGCGCCGTGAGGCTCCAGGCCTCGGACGAGCCGCTCCAACCCTTCGTCCCCTTCCGCGCCGAGCCGTGAGCGACGCCGCCGTCTTCCAGCCTGTGAGGGAGCTCGCCGAGCGGCTGAGGACGCGCCGCCTCTCGCCGGTGAGGCTGGCGGAGCTCTTTCTCGATCGTCTCGAGCGGCTCGGCCCCAGGTACAACGCCGTGGTCACCGTGACCCGCGCCAGGGCGCTGCACCAGGCAAGGCGGGCCGAGAGCGAGATCGCCGCGGGCCGCTACCGGGGCCCGCTCCACGGCATTCCCTACGGCGCCAAGGATCTCCTGGCGACCTCCGGGGGCATCCCGACCACCTGGGGTGCCGCGCCGTTGAGAGAGCAGACCTTCGACGAGGACGCCACCGTCATCCGGCGGCTCGAGGAGGCGGGCGCCGTCCTCTGCGCCAAGCTCGCGATGATCGAGCTGGCCGGGGGCATGGGCTACAGGCAGCCGCGAGCCTCCTTCACCGGTGCCTGCGTGAACCCGTGGGAGGCGGGCTCGTGGAGCGGCGGCTCCTCGAGTGGCTCGGGCGTCGCCGTGGCGGCGGGACTCGTGCCCCTCGCCATCGGCTCCGAGACCTGGGGCTCCATCCTCTCCCCCGCGGGCGCCTGCGGCGTGACGGGACTCAGGCCCACCTACGGGCGCGTGAGCCGGCATGGGGCCATGGCGCTGTCCTGGTCGCTGGACAAGCTCGGCCCCCTCGCCCTCACCGCCGAGGACTGTGGGCTCGTGCTGGAGGCCGTGGCGGGGCCGGACCCGGCCGACCCCACTGCCAGCCCGCGCCCGTACCGCTACGAGCCCGGCGATGGCTCCGGCCGCCGCTTCCGCTTCGGTGTGGTCCGGGCCCTTACCGAGTCGTGCGACGCGGAGGTGCGTGCCGCCTTCGAGGACTCCCTCGGCGTGCTGCGCGATCTCGGGAGTGTCGAGGAGGTCACACTGCCCGACCTGCCGTGGGAGGCGATCACGCGGACCATCCTCCAGGCCGAGGCCGCGAGCGCCTTCGAGGATCTCATCGAGAGCGGGGCCATCGGCGGGCTCACGGCTCCCGAGGACCGCTACTCGGCCTATGCGCGCGACGCCATCCTGGCCAAGGACTACATCAAGGCGCTCCGGCTGCGCGGGGTCATGGCGCGCGAGGCCGACAGGATCCTCTCCCGGCTCGACGCCCTGGTGGCACCGGGGCGCCAGAGCGTCGCGCCGCCGCTCGGCCACGAGTTCCGGAGCGCGATGCGTGGCACGGCCCCCGACCTCATGGGCGCCATCGGCAACGGGGCGGGGCTGCCGGCTGTCATCGTACCGAATGGGGTCGGCGGCCGCGGGCTGCCGACGAGCCTGCAGTTCCTGGGACGCGCCTGGGCGGAGAACACGATCCTTGCCGCAGCGCGCGCCTATCAGTCGCGCACCGACTGGCATCGGCGCCACCCGCCAGGCGCCTGCGCCGACCGGTCCACGACGGACTGAAGCGGAGGGAGGCCATGCCGAAGCTCTTCACGGTGGGGGAGGAGGAAAACCACCACGCCGGGGACCCGCAATGCCCGGAGTGCTGGGAAGAGTACCCGGAGCCCTGCCGCTGCGGCGGGCTCATCCACGCCGCCGGGGGGGAGGAGGGGGACGACGAGGGCGATGTCGTGCTCCTCACCCGGTGCGACGGCTGCGGCCGCTCCGAGGAGGAGCTGAGCGAGGAATGATGGCCGCGGTGTGGCCGGCGTACCTGGCCCTCTCCCCCGCCGAGCTGCGCAAGCGCGCCGCCCGGGCCGTCAAGGCGCTCGCCGCCTGCACCGCCTGCCCGCGTGATTGCAAGGTGGATCGGCTGGCGGAGCGGACGGCCGTGTGCAAGACGGGGCGTTACGCGCGCGTCGCGAGCCACTTCCCCCACCGGGGCGAGGAGGACTGCCTGCGCGGGTGGCGCGGGTCGGGCACGATCTTCTTCTCCTGGTGCAATCTGCGCTGCGCCTTCTGCCAGAACTTCGACGTGAGCCAGGAGGGCGCCGGCCGCGAGGTGAGTCCCGGTGAGCTCGCGGGGATGATGCTCGAGCTGCAGGGCCTCGGCTGCCACAACATCAACCTCGTCACGCCTGAGCACGTCGTGCCGCAGATCCTGGAGGCGCTGCCGACGGCGATCGAGCGGGGGCTCAGGCTGCCACTCGTGTACAACACGAGCGCCTACGACGGGATGCACAGTCTGCGGCTGATGGACGGGATCGTGGACATCTACATGCCCGACTTCAAGTGCTGGGACCCGGAGGCGTCGTTCCGTTACCTGCGGGCGCGCGAGTACCCGGAGGTGGCGCGGGCGGCCATCCGCGAGATGCACCGGCAGGTGGGCGATCTCGTCCTCGACGAGCGGGGCCTCGCGCGGCGGGGACTCCTGGTGCGGCACCTGGTGATGCCGGGCGATCTCGCGGGCACGCCGGAGATCGCGAGCTTCCTCGCCGAGGAGATCTCGCCTCACACCTATGTCAATGTCATGGATCAGTACCGCCCGGCGGGCCGTGCGATTGGTGAGGACTTCGAGGAGATCGCCCGTCCCGTCAGCCACGGCGAGTACGCGGAGGCCGTCCGGGCCATGCTGGAGGCAGGGCTCCATCGGCTGGACCACGGGCGGGGACTGGCCTCGGCCGGGGTCTGACCGCCTGCTGCAGCGTTCCTGGGCGCCGGCACGGGCTTGCGTGCCACGGGGAAGGAGGACGGCCTTGCACGGCCAGCACGAGGCGGCGCCGCACGGGCACGGCGGCGACGGTCATCGCCACGAGGATCACCGTCACGACCGACACCGGGGGCGCCACGGTAACCCCGCGGACCTCGACGCGTACATCGTCAGGCTCGAGGACCCGGCGCGCGACGAGTGGCAGCGGCCCGATGTGGTGGTCGCGGCGCTCGGGCTCAGGCGCGGGCAGACGGTGGGGGAGATCGGGGGCGGGCCGGGGTACTGGTCCCTGCGGCTCGCGCGGAAGGTCGGCCCGGCCGGCCGCGTCTACGCCGTGGACGTCGAGCCGCGCCTCCTCGAGGTGCTGCGCCAGCGCCTCGAGGAGCGGAAGGTCGGCAACGTGACGCCCGTGCTCGGGCTGCCCGGGGACCCACTGCTCCCCGCGGCCAGCTGTGACCTCGTGCTCCTGGTCAACGCCTATCACCATCTCCCCGACGGGCCCGCGTATCTCCGGCGCCTGGCCCGGGCGCTCCGCCGCGGCGGCCGGATCGTCAACGTGGACTTCCACAAGCGGGAGACGCCGGTGGGGCCGCCTGTGGAGGAGCGGGTGTCGCGGGAGGAGTTCCTGGTAGGGGCGCGGCGCGCGGGGCTCGTTCCCGTCGCCGAGCAGGGCTTCCTGCCGCATCAGTACTGCGTGACGCTCAAGCCGCGGCGCGCGCCACGGCGGAGGTGAGCCTGTCACCGACCCGCCGGGGAACTCCCCCCTCGCTGGCCAAGACGGGACAGCCGAGCCTGCCCGCGGCCCTGCGGCGCCCTCGCCTCTTCGCTCTCCTCGACCGGGGCCGCCCCATCGTCTGGGTGAGCGGCCCGCCAGGGGCAGGCAAGACGACGCTCGTGGCGACCTACCTGGCGGCCCGCCGTCGGCGCGGGCTCGGGTACCAGATCGATCCGGTGGCCGACGGCGACGTGATCGAGCTGCACGATTGGCCCCGGCAGCGCCCCGTCGCTTGCATCAGGGAAACCATCAATCCGGCCCCTTGTCTCCTGACTGACCGGTCAGTAAGGTAGGCGTATGCGAGCGGCCCACGGGGAGCAGGCCACGGGGGCGCGGGGGAGTCTCAGCCGGGAGCGGATCCTGGCCGAGGCCGCCCGCATCTTCAACCGGCGCGGCTATCACGGGACGACGCTGGACGATGTGGCCCGGGCCCTCGGGGTGACCAAGGCGGCGCTCTACTACCATGTCAGGAGCAAGGAGGCGCTGCTCTTCCAGTGCCACCAGGTGCTGATCGAGATCGCGCTGGAGGGCCTCCGCCGGGCGCGCGAGCGCGCCCTGGCGCCGGACGAGCAGCTGAGACTCACCCTGGCCCACTACATCGAGGGCATCATGGATCAGCTGCGGGGCAGCGTCGTCCTCGTCGAGGACGGCGCGCTGACGCCCGCCCATCAGCGCCAGGTGATCGCCGGGCGCGACGAGTACGAGCGCCAGCTCCGGGAGATCATCGCCCGCGGCGTGCGCGACGACGTCTTCGTTCCCTGCGACCCGAAGCTCGTGGGCTTCGCGCTCCTCGGGGCCGGGAACTGGATCCCCAAGTGGTACAGTCCCGCAGGCAGCCGCGCCCCCAAGGAGATCGCCGAGGCCTTCGCCTCGTATCTGGTCCGAGGGCTCCAGCGCCAGCCGTCCGTCGACGCCATCCTGCCGCTCGCCGAGGCCGTCGCGAGCGCCTGACACCGATCCCACGAGGAGGAGCACCCAGTGGACTTCGACCTGACCCCGGAACAGCAGCAGCTGCGTCACGCCGTGCGGGAGTTCGTGAAGAAGGAGTGTCCGCCCGAGGTGATCCACCGCGCCTTGGCCGAGGGCCATCACTCGAAGGCGCTGTGGCGGCGCATGGCCGAGCTGGGCTGGCTCGGCGCGGCCATCGACGAGCGCTACGGCGGCTCCGGCGGCGACATCATCGACATGGCGCTGCTGGTGGAGGGGCTGGCGCCGGGAGACCCGGCCATCGGGCCCTTCTTCAACACCGTCTGCTTCGGCGGCAAGTCCGTCGGCTACTTCGGCAGCGAGGCGCAGAAGGCGTTCTTCCTCCCGCGGATCACCGGCGGCGAGTGCGTCTTCGGGCTCTCCATCACCGAGCCCGGCGGAGGCACCGACGTGCTGGGCGCCATGCAGACGCGGGCCGAGCGGGCCGGCGACGGCTGGGTGCTGAACGGCGCGAAGATGTTCACCTCGGCGGCGCAGCAGGCCGACTACCTGGTGGTCGTGGCGCGCACCACGCGCCGCGAGGCCGTGAAGAAGGCCGCCGAGGGGATCACGCTCTTCATCGTGCCCGGCAAGGCCCCGGGCGTCAGCATGCGGAAGATCGACATGCTCGTCCCCATCGAGGACACCAACGCGGTCTTCTACGATCAGGTGCGGCTGCCGGCCGACGCCGTGCTCGGCGAGGAGGGACGCGGCTTCTACCATCTCCTCGCCACGCTCAACAACGAGCGCATCCTGGGCGGGGCCGCGGCGCTGGGGCTCGGGACGGCGGCCTACGAGGCGGCCCTTCTGTACTCCCGGCAGCGCACCGCCTTCGGGAAGATCATCGGCCAGATGCAGGCGATCCAGCACTACCTCGCCGACATGGCCACGGAGCTGGACGCCGCGCGCCTCATGGTGTACCGGGCGGCGTGGCTCCAGAGCCAGGGGCGCGACTGCGGCGTCCCTGCCACCATGGCCAAGATGTACGCCGCGGACGTGGCCGTGCGGGCCTGCGACCGCGCCATCCAGATCCACGGCGGCATGGGGCTCAGCAACGAGTGCGAGGTGGCGCGCTACTGGCGGCTGGCGCGGCTCTGGCAGATCGGGCCCATCACCAACGAGCAGTGCCGCAACATCATCGGCCAGC